>JBLGCB010000010.1:0-43103 GCA_047617105.1 Phenylobacterium sp.
GTCAAAACTCCAAACCGGCGATGAAATGACGTAGGGTGGTCACGCTTTTTGTGCCCACGCGTGACCTTGCAGTCATAAACAAGCCTTTTTCGAGCATATTCCATGATTCACGGTACTCTTGGAGACTTTTTACACAGCCTCGCGCAATACGCACCCTACCAGCTTTTCCACCAAATAATCTACCAGAAATAAAAAAGCCCGCAAATGCGGGCTTTTTTGAACGTTGAAAAATGCGCCAGCGAACTGGCAGCAATATTAACGTTTTGAGTACTGTGGACGCTTACGTGCTTTATGCAAGCCAACTTTCTTACGCTCAACTTTACGTGCATCACGAGTAACATAACCCGCTTTACGTAAGGCTGGACGGAAAGACTCGTCATATTCCATCAATGCACGAGTAATGCCGTGACGGATTGCGCCAGCTTGACCTGTAGTACCACCACCCTTAACAGTGATGTACAAATCGAATTTATCGACCATTTCAACTAACTCAAGTGCTTGATGAACAACCATTCGAGCCGTTTCACGACCGAAGTATTCTTCAAGAGTACGCTTGTTGATTTGGATTTGACCACTACCTGGACGCATAAATACGCGAGCGGTAGAGCTTTTACGACGACCAGTGCCGTAGTATTGAGTATCTGCCATTGTTATATTGCTCCGGATTAAATATCTAGTACTGTAGGTTGCTGGGCAGCGTGACTGTGCTCAGGACCTGCGTAAACTTTAAGCTTGCGGAACATTTCGCGACCTAAAGGTCCACGAGGTAACATTCCTTTAACTGCCTTTTCGATAACCATTTCTGGTTTCTTTTCGATCAGTTTTTCAAAGCTGATATCTTTGATCCCACCCGGGAAACCAGTGTGCGAGTAGTAGATTTTACCCTTCGCTTTATTACCGGTTACACGAACTTTCTCACAATTAATAACAACGATATAATCGCCAGTATCACAATGAGGAGTATACTCTGGCTTATGCTTTCCACGTAAACGTGAAGCGATTTCGGTCGCCATACGACCTAATGTTTTACCAGCTGCGTCAACTACGAACCACTCGCGCTGTACAGATTCTGGCTTTGCAACAAAAGTTTTCATTACTTCAAACCTAAAATTTATAAACTGTTCTTTAAGCAGTGAAAAAACACTGCTCCGCTTAGATAATTGCTGTGACCCCTTCGAGTATCAGACTTGAACGGTCAAGGGCTAACTTAACCGCAAAACAATTTTTCAATTATTTTGATTCAACGTGAGCGAGCGCAGGATTGTACACTAACTTGTTGGCAAGATCACCTGGTAATTTGCTTTATCTGGGATTATACCGTGTACTTAATCCTATAATGGAGGATTTCATCACTGACTAATCACATAGGCATAGACGCCAAGCACAACGTCGGCCATCTTGGCGTAATTTAAGCGATCGAAAGTATCGGCATTGGTATGGTAAGCAGTGTTGCGATAAAAGGCAGTATCAGTGATCATTACGGCATTAAATCCCTGCGACCAATAACTTCTGTGATCAGAAAAATCAACACCGGTAATGGCTGTTGGCGCATTGATAGAGTAGGATTCTAGTTCGGTATTTTGGTTGATGGCTATTTTCAACTGTCTTGCGCTATTTGACATCATATTGCCAACAACACTAATAAAGTTGCCTTGGTCTGGATAGTAGCCTTTAAGCAGTAACATTGGGTAGGTTTGGCTTTTTGGACGTTCGCTGTAAAATCCGATGGTTTCTAACGAGATCATTAGCTTTACCGAGATATTTTGCTGCTTTAACAGTTGCGCATGTTTTACACTGCCCATAAATTCGCTGTTGTACATTGGTGGCTCTTCAAGCGTATAAGCGACCAAAATAACACTGGTGTTCAATGAAGCCGTACACAGCAATCGAGCTAATTCAAGCAATCCGGCAACGCCACTGGCATTATCATCGGCGCCGGGGTGATTGCCATAAACATCGTAATGCGCACCAATCACAATAACATCGTCATTATCAGCATCGCTGCTTTTTCCAAACTCGGCAATAACATTGTGGTATTGCTCACCAGCCACTTCATAACTTTGATAATGCACACCAGCATTATCGCACCCTAACGCTTTGGCGATATAGTCAGCAGCGGCATTTAGATTTTCAATGTCCTGATAACTGCGGGGCACCAAATCAACTGAAAGGGTTTTAACATGTTGTTTTAAGCGATTGCTGTTCACTTTGATATTGGCTAGGTCAAGACCATCAGACGATGATTGATAATCCAATAATGCTGGTCGACTAATGACTAGCCAACCGACAAATACAACCAGTAATATTGTTACAGTGATTCTGGTGATGGACAGCAATGCCTTAGCTATTGTTTTTGTGTTTATATCCAATTTGACCTATGTCCTGAAAGAAAGTGATACCCGTCCCATGTGCTTTCGTTAGTCGATGATTTTTATCAAATCGGATGATCACTGCACGTATAAGTTAACCATGAAAAATTAAACAGGAAAGTATAATCTATTTTTCATTTTTTCAGGTCTCATCTCAAGTCTTACGAGTTTTAATTGACCGTTTAACACCTGTCAAATATCAATAACGATTGAATATCTGACCGTAGGATGGGTAGAGCGGAGCGAAACCCATCATTTTATCGCCAAATTCCGATGGGTTTCGCCTAGGGCTCTACCCATCCTACTGATATCGGTATATTTTAACGCCATTTGATGTAATATTGAGTTATATATACTTGGTTTAAACCCGAAAACCCTGGGCCTCATCTATTTTTTCCACTCCAATAAGCAAAGACAATATAAGCTTTGGCCCCACTTCTTAAGGCAAATGCGCCTTACCAAGATATTCCGTTGACTGCATTTCTTGCAGCCGACTTAAACAACGTTTGAATTCAAATGACAATATACCGCCTTTATACAATACTTCCATGGCGACCTCAGCCGAGATAATCAATTTGACATTACGTTCGTAAAATTCATCGACCAAAGCGATAAAACGCCGCGCGGCATCATCGGCATCGCCCCCCATCACTTTAACATTGGCCAATAAGATGGTGTTGTAACATCGGCTAATCTCAATGTAATCGACCTGAGAACGGTTGGATTCACATAACACCGCAAATTCAAACAAGCCAATACCGTCCGCTTCACGTCTAACGGCGATATTGCGGTTCAACACGTTTATCTCAACATTGTCACGTTTAGGCTCTACCGCCAGTTGGTCAAAATATTGGTTTAGGTTGATGTTCGCTTCTTCATCCAGCGGATGATGGTATATTTCGGCATTTTGCAAGGTACGCAAACGGTAGTCAATGCCACTGTCCACGTTAACAATGTCGTTATTGGCTTCTATTAAAGCAATGGTGGGTAAAAAACGCACTCGCTGTAAACCATTGAGATATAAATCTTTGGGCGGAATATTCGAAGTCGCCACCAACGTGGTACCGCGGGCAAATAATTGCTCAAACAAGCCGCCCAACAACATCGCATCGGTGATGTCTGAGACAAAAAATTCGTCAAAGCAAATTATCGACGCCTCTTTACTCAAGGTTTCAGCAATATTGATCAGCGGATCTTCAATACCCTTAAGCGCCGTCAGCTCTTGGTGCACCCGGTGCATAAAACGGTGAAAGTGGACCCGCATTTTTTTATCACCCGGTAGACATTCATAAAACGTATCCATCAAATAGGTTTTACCCCGTCCGACACCACCCCAAAAATAAACCCCTCTTATGCCCTCAACCTTGGTGTTACCTTTAACCAATTTCTTATACCAAGGCTGTTTACGGCTGCTGCCTTCTCGGGCAACGAAGTCTTCATAGATGCGTTGCAAGTGAGACACGGCGTTGGCTTGAGCGCTGTCGGGCTGAAAATCACCAGAGGCGAGATCGGATTGGTATTGCTGCAAAGGAGATTTATTGTTCATTTAAAATATTGCCACTTAACATACTGTTACTTTTAAAGTCTAAAAAGGCCAAGCTGGCCGGTTGAAAATCGTAGCTTAATGCTTATATATTACTACAGGCATCTGTTTGCAAGACGCTTTACGACAAGACACGCAGTGTAACATGGGCAAATACGTGCTGACCAAGCGTACAAAGAATTTATTTGTTTTGTTGTTTGGAGTGATCACAATGGCGGAGGTCAATGGCTGGAGGTCAATGGTGCGCAATGCGCACCCTACGGCTTTATTTAATGATAGATTCTAAATATAACAGCAACCTATTATAATTAGTGACTAATATCCTGTACACTGAATTTTCATGTATGTTTTAACAATATAGCAATCGAAGGATGACATTATGTCTGTATTAGCAACTCTTATTATCGCATTAATCGCTGTGGCCGCAGGTTTTGTCGGCGGAAAATTATATACTGAAAAAACCATGAAACATGACGAATTAAAACAGCAACTCGACGATTCTGCTCAACAGATGAATCAGTATAAAAGCGAAGTTTCAACCCATTTAAATGTCACCCAAAATTTAATGGATGAAATGAAAACCAATTACGACAATATTGTCGCCCAGTTGGCCAAAACCACCAAATTACTCGAAGCGCCAAAACCGACGCTCGATCAAAACATCAGCTATTTTGCCAACGAAACCACCGCTCAGCTTCTCAGCGCGAGTATCAACTCAGAGCTGGATAAACGCGATGCCAAACAAACCATTCAACCTTTTGACTATACCGAAGAGTCCAGTGGTTTATTCCGTGAAGGCACCCAAACCAAAAAACCACAAACTGAAGAAGTTTAGAAGCTTACTGAACTTATTCAAGACTTAATGGTCTTTATCTATGAAAATGCCATAAGGAGAACTTTAATAAATGATATCAGTTAAAAATACCACTCGCTCGGCGCTACTACTACCCTTGTTGGTCAGTGCCGCATTGGCACTGTCACCTATCAGTGCATCTGCCCAGATACCTATGTCGATGCTTAACGGTGAAGTCCCGTCACTTGCACCTATGCTTGAAGGTGTCACCCCGGCAGTCGTGCGTATATCGGTGTCGGGCAGCAAAAAAGTGCAACAACAAGTGCCTGAAGCACTGCGCCATTTCTTCGGCCAACGAGGACAGCAAGAAAAACCTTTTCAGGGTCTCGGTTCAGGTGTCATTATTGACGCCAAAGGCGGGTATGTGGTCACCAATTACCATGTCATCGATGATGCCGACGAAATTCTTGTTACTTTAAAAGACGGTAGTGAATACAAGGCCACCAAAGTCGGTGGTGATCAAAAAAGTGATATTGCATTATTGCAAATCGACGCCAAAAACCTAGTTGAAATTAAACTGGCCGACTCCGACAAATTACGGGTGGGTGATTTCACCGTCGCTATCGGTAATCCTTTTGGTTTAACCCAAACCGTCACCTCAGGCATTATCAGTGCATTGGGCCGTGCAGGTTTAAATATCGAAGTCTATGAAGATTTTATTCAAACCGACGCCGCCATCAACAGTGGTAACTCAGGCGGTGCCTTAATCAATTTAAAAGGCGAGTTAATTGGCATCAATACCGCCATTTACGCCCCTGGCGGCGGTAACGTCGGTATCGCTTTCTCTATTCCATCCAACATGATGAAATCATTGGTCAATCAGATACTCGACTTTGGTGAAGTACGCCGAGGCATCTTGGGTATTAGTGGTGGCGCGGTCACCGCCGGTCTTGCTGAATCATTTGGCCTCTCGGTCAAACAAGGCGCATTTATTCGTGAAGTCTTCGAAGATTCTGCCGCCGCCGCTGCGGGTTTACAGCCCGGTGATGTGATTGTCAAAATCAACGGTGTGAAAATCAAAAGCTTCAGCGAACTGGCCGGTAAAATTGGCACCATGGGCGAAGGGGCTGAAGTCAGATTAGGTCTGTTGCGCGAGAACAAGTTCAGTGACGTCACGGTGAAGCTGCAAGCGTCTGATGTATCGTCTATGGTTCAGGCTGAGACCTTATTGCCTCAGATGGCGGGCGCGATATTGTCTAATGGCGAAACTCGGGATTCGCGCAAAGGCGTGGTAGTCAGCGAGCTGGATGACCGTTCACCTGCGGCTCAGTTTGGACTTGAAAAAGACGATGTGATCATCGGTGTCAACCGCAAAGCCGTCAGTGATATGGCAGGTTTACGCCTGCTACTTAAAGATGCCAAAGGGGTGATTGCTTTGAACATTCGTCGCGGTCGTAGTTCTTTGTATTTGTTGTTGCGTTAAACCGTAATAACGGCGGCAGGAACAGGAACCTGCCGCCGTTCACCTCACCACAGCTTTTGTTCAACCTCTTTTTTTCAATTGTTCATTACTCTTAGCCTTATCGGTGTTATGCTAAAACTCGAATGGACTGCGACACCCAACTAAACCCAAATTAAAACTAAAACGAATCATAAACGTGACTAAAACCCTGATTTTCCTCTTTCGCTCGGTAAGCTACGGGCTTGCGATGGCTTTTGTGGTCTTGCTGGTATTATCCCACAACGCCGAATCACCGCTATTTATCAATCTGGCCAAACTCTGGTCGCAAACCCCTGTTTCCTATTCTAGCGCAGTTCGCAAAGCCGCCCCTGCGGTGGTGAATATTATGTCTGAGAGTTTTACCGCCAGTGCTAGCTACAATCGCGATGCTCAGCGACCACGACAATCGCTGGGGTCTGGGGTGATTATTCAAAGTAATGGTTATATTGTCACCAACCGCCATGTGGTGGCCAATGCCGATCGCATTATCGTGCTGATGCAGAACGGTAAACGTTTTATTGGTGAATTGATAGGAATGGATGCTCTAACTGACCTTGCGCTGTTGCATATCAATGCCATCGACTTGCCGGTTATCCCGCAGCAAGAAACGATGAGTTCAGCCGCAGGTGATGTGGTACTGGCCATCGGCAATCCGTTAAACCTCGGTTTAACCATTACCCAGGGGATCATCAGCGCCACCAACAAAACCTTTTCTCGTGGCAGTTTTTCTACCCCCAGTTTATTACAGATGGACGCCGCCATTAATAACGGCAACTCAGGCGGTGCGCTGGTCAATACCAACGGCGTATTGGTCGGCATCAACAGCCTTGCTTTTCAGTCTATCGGCAACACTGAAGCCAATGGCATCTCTTTTGCCATTCCTTATTCAACGGTGCGTCAAATCACCAACAAGTTATTAAAAGATGGCAGAGTCATTCGAGGCTGGTTAGGTGTCAGCGGTAGCCCGGTGAACAAAGCAGGAGACGATATCCGTTCAAGCGTCGAAGAAGTGGATGGCATTCGCCTCACCGCTGTTGATGCCCCAAGCCCGGCTCAGCGCGGCGGTTTACTTAAAGACGATATCATCCAACAAATCGATGGCCGAAAAGTCACTGGCATCGCACAGATATTGTATACCGTAGAAAATACCCAGCCAGGGGAGACGATTGAAGTCACGGTGAAAAGAGATAGTCAGACCAAACAACTTACGGTAGAAATTAGCGAAAGCCGCTAGCTTCAACCTACGGCAAATCTACCCGGCGAATATCCACCCCAAGCGCCGTCAGCTTATCTTCAATGCGTTCATAACCGCGGTCAATATGATAAATCCGATTGACCCGGGTCTCACCCCTAGCCACCAGCCCGGCAATCACTAGGCTCGCAGAGGCGCGTAAGTCCGTCGCCACCACATCAGTGCCAGTGAGCATATCAATGTCATGACAGATAGCGGTATTACCTTCAAGCTGAATATTAGCCCCGAGTCTTTGCAACTCTGGCACATGCATAAAGCGGTTTTCAAATATGGTTTCAGTGATGGTGCCGATGCCCTGACCGACGGTATTTAGAATGGTAAACTGGGCTTGCATATCGGTAGGAAAACCCGGATGAGGGGCTGTTTTCAGATTGATGGCTTTAAGCCTACGACCTTTCATCGACAGGTGAACATAATCGTCACCGACTTCGACTTTGGCATTGGCCAACATCAATTTCTCGATCACCGCCTCCATCAACAAAGGATTGGTATTGCGGCAAATCACCTCACCGTGTGTCACTGCGGCGGCCACTAAGAAAGTGCCACTTTCAACCCGGTCTGGCATCACCGAAAATTCAGCGCCATTAAGTGATTCAACGCCTTGGATCACAATGGTGTCAGTACCTGCACCTTCAATTTTTGCGCCCATGGCCTGAAGTAGCTTGGCCAAATCATACACTTCTGGCTCACGAGCGGCATTTTCAATAATGGTTTCGCCCTCAGCCAGCGTGGCGGCCATCAGCAGATTCTCAGTGGCACCGACACTGACAATATCCATACAGATACGGCAACCTTTTAATCGCCCCGGCACTTTGGCTTTAATATAACCCGATTCAACGGCGATATCAGCGCCCATTTTCTGCATCCCTTCAATATGCAGATTGACCGGACGAGCGCCAATGGCACAACCACCCGGCAATGATACCTCGGCTTCACCAAAACGGCCCAACAACGGACCCAGCACCAAAATAGATGCTCGCATCTTGGTCACCAGCTCATAAGGTGCATCAACCTTGCAGACATCTGGATAAACGGTTAACGTTGTGCCTTCACGCTCAATTCTGGCGCCTAAGTACGACAACAATTCAACCGTGGTATTAATATCCTGCAAGCCTGGCACATTGTGCAAAGTGGTGGCTTCTTTTGACAATAAAGTCGCGAGTAAAATCGGCAGCGCGGCATTCTTTGCGCCTGAAATATTGACTTCACCAGAGATTGGCGTGCCACCATTAATGATAAATTGTTGCATCTGTTGACCTGAAGTTAAAGGAGACTCGTGGTAGATATTAATTAAAATTCTTTTCGCGCTGCCATTCACTCGGGGTAAACGCTTTGATACTCACCGCGTGCATCGTGCCATCGGCAATCAGCTCTTTTAACGGCGCATAGACTAACTGTTGTTTTTTAACCCGGCTAACACCATCGAAACACTCGCCAACCGCAAGCACCGAAAAATGAGTGCCTTCACTGGTGACTTTAACTTCATCCAGTGGCAACGTTTCTTTAAGTAAATTTTCTATTTGTGCATTTTCCACGATTAACCCTTTCTATTTTTGTAAAAGCTGATCAACATCACTGATGCTGGCCAGGTTTATTAACTGTTGCGGTAACGCCTGCAAAGCAACCGTCACCCCAAGCTGTCTGGCTTTGCCCAACAGCTTGAGCACCCAAGCCAACCCTGCGGTATCGACCTGAGTCACCGCTGAAAAATCAACGGTGATATGTTCATGACCAAAAACACTGATATCAACACCTCGAATCAACTCAGGCACGGTATAACGGTCTACCTGACCGCTGAGGCAAATCAAACTATCTTTGACCTCAATAGCAACGCCAACACCTTCGCCAGCAGAAGCGCCAGCACCTTGTGCTTTAAACACTGTTCTTAGTCTCTCTTTTGATTGAAGCTTTGGCCTTTTCAGTCAGCAAATTGGTCACTTCGGCAACCCCGCCTTTTTTACGGAGTAAGCCTTTAAGTTCTGCTTTTTTGGTGTTGAGCAAACTGATGCCTTCGGCGACCATATCATAAGCGCGCCACTGACCGGTTTTTTTATTCAGTCTGACTTTAAAGTCGATATGGATATCAGGACGTGAACCGTCGATAATTCGGGTTTTCACCGTGACCACTTTTTTGCCCTCAATACTACGGGGGGCCTCAAACACCACTTTCTGATTGGTATACTTGGTAAAAACGGTGGCATAAGTGGTGATAAGGTATTTATTAAACGCGATATAAAAGGCCTTTTTTTCGGCCTTAGTGACCCGGGTTTTACCCAGTACAATTTTGGCGGTCAGTTTATAGTTGATGTAAGGCATCAACTCTTCACGCACCACGGTTTTTAAATAATTAGCATCTTCATTAATCAACTGCTGCTCATCAACAATACGCTTAAAAGTAGACTCAGCAACCCTTTGGATCATCTTATACGGGTCTTCTGTGGTTTCTGCCGCCTGAACGTTAAACCAACCAGTGAATGCTATCGCTGCCACCATTGACAATAACCACGACCCTACCCTTTTCATTCTCATCATCTTATTCTCCATCATTGCCTACTTGAAACATAAATTGACCAATCAATTCCTCTAATACTAGCGCTGATTTGGTATCTTCGATGTAATCACCGACTTGCATAATTTCTACCGTTTCATCAATAAAACCTGGCTGAAAACCAATGTACTGTTCACCGAGCAAACCCGATGTTAATATTGCGACACTGCTGGTCTCAGAAAAATTACTAAATTCCTTGCCAATATCCAAGGTCACGACTGCTAAGTAATCTTCTGGATCGAGGGTTATTGACCCTACCCGACCAATCACTACACCGCCGACCTTCACCGCCGCCCGCACTTTCAATCCGCCAATGTTATCAAACTTTGCTTTTAACTCATAGCTATCGCCACCACCGGATGCACTCACGTCGGCCACTTTAAAAGCCAATATGATTATCGCCAAAATGCCAAAGCTGACAAACAACCCGGTCATGATCTCAATTTTTCTGCTGTTCATCTTTCTTTTCCTTTCTATCATAAGATCTTTTACCCAACTGCCTAACTGCCCACCTGAATCTTGATAGGTACAAAGATTCCAAAAGGCTTCGTTTATTTATGAAATTGACAAACATCCCTGAGGGGAGTCCTGTCGGCATCCTGCCTCCACTTCGTGGTGGTTCTATATTTCAAAACAAAAGGCTTCGTTTATTTATGAAACTGACAAACATCCCTGAAGGGGGTCCTGTCGGCATCCTGCCTCCACTTCGTGGGGACAAAAGCTCCAAGTATTCGCTTTTGTCCCCACTCACCCAAACATAAAGACCGTTAACACAAAATCCAATCCCAATACCGCTAGCGAAGCCTGTACTACCGTATCCGTTGTTGCTTTACTGATACCATCAGATGTTGGTATCGCATTATAACCCTTATACAAGGCAATCCAGCTGATAAAAAAGGCAAAAACAAAACTTTTTATCACCCCGTTCATCACATCATCACCCCAGTCAACCTGGGCCTGCATAATCGACCAGAAAGTGCCATGGTCAATGCCAAGCCATTCAACACCCACCAAATGGCCGCCAAAAATACCCACCACTGAAAAAATCACCGCCAGTAACGGCATACAAAATACCCCGGCCCAAAAACGTGGTGCGATCACTCGTCGCAGCGGATCCACCGCCATCATTTCCATACTCGACAATTGCTCGGTCGCTTTCATCAAACCAATTTCAGCAGTCAGCGCCGACCCAGCTCGCCCGGCAAACAACAATCCCGTGACCACAGGCCCTAATTCTCTGAGCAGCGCCAAACCCACCATCGGCCCCAAACTGCCCTCAGCACCGTAATCCACCAACACAGAGTAACCCTGTAATGCCAACACCATGCCGATAAATAATCCTGATACCACAATAATGGTCAGTGACAATACCCCAACCACATAAACTTGCTTGATAAACAAGCCAAAACCCACTCTAACATTTGGCACACCAATCAAGGCACCCAGCAACATGATTGTCGCCCGACCAACCCCAGCAAAGTGATCGAATACGCCAGCACCGACTCGTTGAAAAAACGAACTAATCATGATGGCTCCCCAACAACTCACTATGATAATCGGCCGCCTGAAAATGAAACGGTACCGGACCATCGGGTAAACCTTGCATAAATTGTTGTACCTGCACTGATGAGTGATTTAACAACTGCTCTGGTGTGCCTTCACCAATCACCGACTGTTCCGCCAGAATATAAACATAATCGGCAATACTCATGACCTCTGGCACATCGTGGGATACCACCACCGAACTGAGATTCAAGGCATTGTTAAGTTGTTTAATCAAACGTACCACAACGCCCATCGAAATGGGATCTTGTCCGGCAAACGGCTCATCATACATAATCAATTGTGGATCAAGCGCAATCGCCCTTGCCAATGCCGCTCTGCGCGCCATACCACCAGATAATTCATGAGGCATTAAATCTCGCGCCCCGCGTAGTCCTACCGCTTCGAGTTTAAGCAATACCATGGTGCGGATAATGTCTTCAGGTAATTGGGTGTGCTCACGAATGGCAAAAGCGACGTTATCAAACACACTCATCTCGGTAAATAGGGCACCGCTTTGAAACAACATACTC
This sequence comes from Phenylobacterium sp., assembly GCA_047617105.1. GTDB lineage: Bacteria > Pseudomonadota > Gammaproteobacteria > Enterobacterales > Alteromonadaceae > JABSOG01. The sequence goes on from JBLGCB010000010.1 coordinate 12,082, forward strand.
ATGTGTTCTCTGGCTTGATAAAGTTGCTTGCGGTTTAATTCGGGGATATTCATCGGCGGCAGTCCTTCGCCGTGAAAAGTAATACGTCCGCTATCCGGTTTAATCTGACCACCAATCAATCGCAACAGCGTGGTTTTGCCGATGCCACTTGGTCCCATAATTGCCGTAATTTTGCCCTTAGGAAAAGCCATATCAACATTGGCGTAAATTGGCCGATCACCTCGGGAAAAGTTCAAGTTTTCTATTTCGACAATGTTATCGACAACATCAGCTGATAGTGATTGCGGTGCAGGTTTTGACATAGGTTCGGGTTGATCTTTTCGCTGAACTTTTGGTTGAGCTTGTTGTTTAGATAGTGGCAACTTAATATCCTTGTGACCTTCGCTGACTTTTGTTTACCGCACGATAAACAAAACAGGCTTACAATGTGGGGCTATTCTATCTGTTTTAAAGCCCTGCGGTGAACAATTTTTTGCCTTTTTTTTACCTGTTAATCGATGCTCACCGTCCGATTGCCTCGTAAGAGGGGGTAAACAACTGGATATAAAACAACTTTTACGCCTAATGGGCAAAAATCGGCGTCCATTGAACGATTTTTCTTTCCATTTGCCAATTAAATCCGCAAAATTGCAGCAATTTTGAAATTAACTGCTAAAGGGTTTTAATGCTCAGTTCCGTTTTATTCATTTTGTTAGGTCTCACTTTGTTAGTTTGGAGTGCGGACCGCTTCGTTTATGGTGCCGCAGCATTTGCCAAAAATTTTGGTATTTCTCCACTTATCATCGGTTTGACCATCGTTGCTATGGGTTCCTCTGCGCCAGAGATGTTAGTATCAGCCACCGCGGCTTTCGGCGGTAAAACAGATACTTCTGTGGGTAATGCGATTGGTTCCAACATCACCAATATTTTATTGGTTTTGGGGGTTACAGCGTTAATAAAACCGGTCACCGTGGCATCTAAAACCGTGCGTCGTGAAATGCCGCTGATGTTTGTTATTTGTTTATTGGCCTTTTGGATGATCAGCGATGATTATTTATCCCGCACCGAAGGCATTATCTTACTGGCCGGGTTCGCGCTGTTTATTTTCACTTTGATTCGTCTATCAATGCGCCAGAAAAACAGTGAAAAAGACCCCATGGTCGTCGAAGCCGAAAGTGAAATCCCCACTGGCGTCAGCAATCCCAGAGCCATCTTCTGGCTTATCGTCGGCATTATCGTATTGCCTTTGAGCGCCCACATCCTAGTCACTTCCGCCGTTGAAATCGCCGAGCACTTCGGTATTAGTGATTTGGTCATTGGTTTAACCATCATCGCCATCGGCACCAGCCTGCCAGAGTTAGCCGCCAGTATTATGGGGGTATTAAAGGGTGAGCATGATCTCGCCATTGGCAATATCGTCGGCTCTAATATTTTTAATATTCTCGCGGTATTATCACTCGGAGGGGTCATAAACCCTGATGCTATTGATATAAGCGCCGCGTCTAGAGATTTTCCCATAATGCTTGGAGCCACCTTAGTGTTGATGGGTATGGCATTAGGCTTTAAGCGAGAGGGCCGAATCAATCGAATCGAAGGCGCATTATTGATCATCGCCTTTATCGCCTATCAGCTGATGCTGTTTCACAATATTTAAACTCTTACCCTTAGCGCGGTGAAAACCGCGCCTTGGATGACAACCATTAACGATGAATGATTCATTATGCCCATAGATTTTCGCCCCTCAGGTCGTCAGGTATTAAACGTAGAGCAACAAGCTTTGGTCCACCTGAATCAATATATAGACGAGCACTTTAACCAGGCTTGCCATTTTATTTACCAATGCACTGGTCGCGTTGTGGTGATTGGGATGGGAAAATCAGGTCATATTGGTGGTAAAATTGCCGCCACCTTAGCCAGCACTGGCACCCCTGCATTTTTTGTTCATCCTGGTGAAGCCAGTCATGGTGATTTGGGCATGATCACCACAGATGATATTGTCATTCTCATTTCCAACTCGGGTGAAACCGCCGAAGTGGTGTCAATCATTCCGGTGATCAAACGCATTGGGGCCAAAATCATCTCGCTATCGGGCAATACCCAATCCACCATCGCCAAACTCTCAGACGTGCATGTTTGCATCAAAGTCGAAAAAGAAGCTTGTCCGCTAGGTTTAGCACCAACCGCCAGCACCACCGCCACATTGGCCATGGGTGATGCCATCGCCGTCGCACTGCTTGAAGCCAAAGGTTTTTCTGAAACTGACTTTGCCCTCTCGCACCCTGGTGGCAGCTTAGGCAAACGGCTATTATTGCGTTTAGAAGACATTATGCACAAAGGCGACCAGGTCCCTGTCGTGCTGCAATCGGCCACTATGCAACAAGCCTTGCTCGAGATATCACAAAAAGGACTGGGCATGACGGCGGTCACCGACGATAACGGCATCTTACAGGGGCTGTTTACCGATGGTGATTTACGCCGAGTTTTTGACTTGCGTATCGATTTACATAGCACCTCTATCGGTGAAGTGATGCACCAAAACTGCATCACCGCCCCGGCCGAGATGCTGGCCGCAGAAGCGCTTAAATTAATGGAAGATAAAAAAATCAATGGTTTGGTGATCACCGACGGCCAAAACCGCCCCGTCGGGGCAATGAATATGCAAACGCTGCTGCAATCGGGCCTAATATAAGGTGAAGAGCAAGATGAAGAGCAAGGTGATGATGAAGATGGATAACCTATTTAACGACTTGTATGGTGATGTCAGTAAAGGCATCAGCGAACGCGCCAAACAGATTAAATTGCTGATTTGTGACGTTGACGGGGTGTTCTCCGATGGTCGCATCTACCTTGGCAATAACGGCGAAGAACTCAAAGCTTTTAATACCCGTGACGGTTATGGCATCAAAGCGGTGCAAAGTGCTGGCATTGACGTCGCCATTATCACTGGCCGACAATCAAAGCTGGTTGAGCAGCGCATGAAGTCACTTAACGTCAAACACATTTACCAAGGCCACGAAAACAAAGTTGATGCTTACCAGCAAATGCTCGATAAATTATCGCTGACGCCAAACCAAGTGGCTTATATTGGTGATGATATCCCTGATTTGGCGGTGATGGAAAAGGTCGGACTGAGCATCAGCGTGCCCGACGGTCATCCTTATGTCAAAATGAAATCAGACCATATCACCAGCCTCAAAGGCGGTTTTGGTGCCGTCAGAGAAGTCTGTGATCTGTTGCTGATAACCCAAGGGCACTTTGGCCAATTCGATGGTAGCAGTTCGTGAATAAACTTCGCCTGTTGGCCAGTTTTATTTTCATTTGCGTGATGACCATTATGTGGGCATCACTGGATGACAAGTCGGTGTCGACAAATCAGTCTGGGCTTGATGGCACTGAACGACCGGCTTATGTCGCCGTCAACTTGAATCGGCTAGTCTATGACGAATCTGGCAATCGGGTGCAGAAACTGACCGCGCAAAAAATGACTTATTATAAGTCAACCAACCGCGCCGAATTTGACCAACCTTTGCTGATCGTCAAATCCGAACGAAAAAACGCCAAGATCAACAACAATAAGGCCAACACCATTAGCCAATGGCGGATATCCGCCAATAGTGGTATTTTATATAACAACGAGCGCTTACATCTGACTCAAGACGTTAATGCCGTCAACCTCAACACTACTGAATACATCAACAGTATTGAGGCACAGACGATTCAGATGAACATCAAAGATAACATCTTGTTATCGGACAATGCCGTACAAATCAACGGTGATGATGTAACCATGGTCGGCAGCGGTCTCGTTGCCAACCTCAATGATCAACAAATTGAATTAATAAAACATGCTGAAACTATTTACCAAAGTACTAAAAAATAACCGCTCACGGTCGGCCATGCCGCTGAAGAAAATGTCACTGATGGCGTTGCTTGCAGCATTGGCGCTGCCAGCGACACTGCCAGTCGCAGCCAGTGTCAACGACTTCAAAGAGCAGATCAAAGTCAGTGCTGACAAAGAAAACATTGACCTGAAGAACAACAAGGTGATTTTCTCTGGCAATGTCTCGGTAGTACAAGGCTCGCTGTCTATCCTCGCCGATAGGCTTGAAGTGGAAAGAACCGATGTTAAAGGCTCTGAAGTTTTTATCGCCACCGGACGCCCTGCGACCTACCAACAGGTGCTCGAAGATGGCAAGCCCATTTCGGCCCAGGCCAAAATCATTCGTTATGAAGTGGGCAGCCGTACCTTGGTACTGGTCGGCACCGCGCAGCTGAAACAAAACGACAGCCAAGTTAACGGTGAAACCATTCGATATAATCTCGATAAACAACAACTCGAAGCCAAAGGCAGCGGTTCACAAACCCGAGTCACCGCGATTTTTATGCAAGACAAAGAGCCGAAGAAAACCGACCCAGCTAAACCTACCAAGCCTACAAAACCTGAGAACGAACCGCCAAGTAAACCAGCCGACAAGGAGAGCGACCAGTAATGAGCACGCTGCAAGCCAGCAATCTGGCCAAAAGTTACAAAGGTCGTCCAGTGGTCAGAGACGTCAGTTTACGTGTCGACGCCGGTGAAATCGTCGGCCTGCTGGGTCCTAATGGTGCCGGCAAAACCACTACCTTTTATATGGTGGTGGGTCTGGTGCCCAGCGACAAAGGCACGGTCATTTTAAATGGTGAAGATTTAAGCCATGCACCGATGCATATTCGTGCCAGAAAAGGCATTGGCTATTTGCCACAAGAATCGTCGATTTTCAAAAAGCTCACGGTCGCCAACAACATCATGGCGATTTTGCAAACCCGAAAATCCCTCACTCGCCACCAGCGCGACGACATTCTCGATCAGTTACTCGATGAGTTCAATATCGGCCATATCAGAGACAGCCTCGGCATGAGTCTTTCAGGCGGTGAACGTCGCCGGGTAGAAATCGCCCGCGCACTGGCCACCGACCCGCAGTTTATTCTGCTTGATGAACCATTCGCTGGTGTTGACCCGATATCGGTTATCGACATCAAAAAAATCATCCAGCAGTTGAAAAGCAAAGGCATCGGCATTCTGATCACCGATCACAATGTACGCGAAACCTTAGATGTGTGCGAAAAGGCTTATATCGTCAGCCATGGCGAGCTTATCGCTTCTGGCACGCCACAACAGGTATTAGACAATGCCACCGTGCGTGAAGTGTATTTGGGTGAGCATTTTAGGCTGTAGGTTACGCATTGTGCCAAGCTGTTGAAAAAGCCCCGCTTGACCGTAGGATGGGTAGAGCCTAAAGCGAAACCCATCATAATTTGGCGATAAATGATGGGTTTCGCTGTAACGACAACCCGGTCCTCTCAACCCATCTGCGGTCACATATTCAATCGATATTGATGTTTGATAGGTTAAACGGTCAATTAAAACCCGTAAGCCTTGACCCTTTGAAACTCTCTCGTTGTTGATAAGGCAGGCATATTATATACTGGCAATATCCCTCCAAGGCACTGTATGCAGAGATACTGATCATGCTCCCACAAACAAAAACTGAAATGACATCAGAACAATACCTAGCAGCTGAAAGGATATCTGAGGTAAAACATGAGTTCTTTGACGGTGCCATTTTCGCCATGGCAGGTGCAAGCAAGACACACAATCTCATTTCTTCCAACTTGGTAAGAATTATAGGCAATGCGTTATTAAACAAACCGTGCAGTGTCTACGCCAGTGATATGAGGGTAAAGAGTGAGGGCGCCAATAAATATTGTTATCCCGATGTGGTGGCGACATGCCAAGACGAAAAATTTGAAGACGAGAAAGAAGATACTTTACTCAATCCGTTATTGATTATAGAAATTTTATCAGACTCAACAGAAGGTTATGACAGGGGAGATAAGTTTTTTCACTATCGACAAATTGGCTCTTTTGTCGAATATATCTTGATATCGCAGAAAAACAGTCATGTAGAAAGATATATACGTCAGCCTGATAATACATGGCTGTATTGTGAATTTAAGTCGATAGACGATCACATTGAATTAAGTTCAATAGACGCGACCATCGAGCTGAAAGACATCTACCATAAAGTAAAAATTAACACCGATAGATGATTAGCAGTGCCGACTAAACCCTAGGCAACCATACCGATACCTGCAACCAGCCACCCTGACGATTATTCAACGCCATCTTCCCGCCATGGGCTTCAACAACCTCCCGGCACAGCGGCAAACCTAAATATCGTAATCAGTCAAATGACCGTCAAATGAAAATGTATACCCTAGTACAATTAACTCATTGATTTATAGAGGTTTTATTTATTTCCGATTACAAAAACAATGCATTCAATCAAATGACAGTCAAATGAGCCTGATTATGATTATGGCTATGACCAAAATGGTACGTAGCGCCAAGCCTTTCGATTGGCTTTACGATCGTATAGTCTTATTAATCTGGCATCTATCGCCAGTTTTATTAGTCGACTAGCCATAGCGCTATTTCCTTCGCTGATATTAAACCGCTCTCTGATACTGGTGTTGTTCATTGGCTCTTGATTTAAATATTTAAGTACGCAATGCATGTAACTTGCTCGGAGCCGTTCTTCTTTATTCATCTCTTTAAATTCACGATGGGCAAAAAGAGTCGCTCTGGTATGAGTCTCCAGCTTTTCGAATAATGGTGGCGGTAATTGATGTAATTCTGTTTGAAAGACAACTTTATCAATACCACTGCCTCGCTCTTCGCATATGCCTACTCGACGTAAAAAAGAGGCAATAGCTTCGTTGCGACTGCGTGGCGGAGAATCCAAAAAGCGATCAGTGTCAACCAATGGAATACCTGGATTAATCATTTCTACACGCTGTGAAAAGATTTCGACCATAGGCCCGGTTCCCGTTAAAGTAAAGTCTTGGTGAATAAGTGCATTGGCTACTAACTCACGAATAGCAAGCTCAGGGTACATAGTGATTTCTTTACGAAGGGCTTGCCCGATAACTTCATTTGCGGGTAACAAGGTTTTGATATTTTCAATCAGGCCATTAAAATCAACCGCATAACCCTTGAGTATTTCAATTTCACGAATGGTTTCAATGCGGCTATTCCCATTATACAAGATCAATCGAATTCCCTTTCTGCTTAAAATTCGAAAGTTTTGCAAATTTTTAGCAAACAGAATTGCACCAAAATAGTTTATATTCCATAAGCCAGCATCTGTCTTTTCAATAAACCGATCAGCTTCCAATGCCTTCAATATATCTTCTCTGTTTTCGGGGAGTGGAATATTTACGGTATCAAAATATGCTGGATAGTCTAATAATTTCAATACATTTTCAATGGATTGGTTTTGGGCAGCAGATTGATGTTCAAATGGTTGTTTGTCAAATGTTCGCCACAATGCACGTTCTTTTTCAGGAAAGTCTTTTAATTTCTTTTTGTAGGATCCGACCCGAATAAATTCAGTACCATCAAATTGGACCGGAGTATGACTGGCCGCTTGTATTTCCAAGATCACAAAGTGAAGTTGCTGATGCGTAAACTCACTAAAGTTAAATTCAATTTTGGGGGTTATCTTTTGTAACAGCCAACTTTCAAGCTCTTGCTGTTTATGCCGGGTTTTAGTCGGCAAAAAACGAGTGCCAATCAAATCATGTGTCGTATCATCTACCCCCCATACAACGTAGGCTGTTTGCTTACCAAATAATGCAGCTGAATTGGCCAATGCAGATAAATATTGACCAATCATTGCAGGTTCTGCATTATCGACTTTAAATTCAACCCATTCTGTTTCGTGAGGTAATTTAATTAACTCGTTCAGTAAGCTCTGGGTATAGTCAACTTTGTATGTCATTCATTACTCTAAATGTCTATTTTTGTAGAGATTTTATTGTTAAAGCGCCATTTTAACCTGGTGACTCGAATCCCACAAACTATTAATGACGTTAGCCTGTTTGGCATGACCATCACCAACTACAGCCTAGGCAACCATACCGACACCTGCAACCCACCACCTTGACGATTATTCAACGCCATCTTCCCGCCATGGGCTTCAACAATCTCCCGGCACAGCGGCAAACCTAAACCAGTGCCCGTCTGCTTGGTAGAATAAAATGGTAACAATGCACTTTGCAGCACCTTGTCTGACATGCCGCTGCCCCGGTCGGTCAGGGTAAGCTGATAAGCACTCGAGGGCTTGCTGATGCACAGTTCGATATCGTCAGTGTCAGAGCCGGACTCAGCCGCGTTTTTGATCAGGTTAATCAATACCTGTTCCAGCTGCGCCGGGTCAAAAAAGCCCGAACCTTGCGGTATTTCGCCTTTAATCACAAAGCTCACCTGTTGTTTTAAACCCTTGATATAATCCGCCCAGTTGACGTCTTTTTGCTGTGGCAACGGCAAGCGTGAAAAGGTGGCGTAACCCTGGATAAAGGCGTTTAAATGCTTCACCCGATCTTCGATGGTGTTAAAAATCAGATTGAGTTTTTTATCGTCTTTGACCAACAATTTTCCCGAATGGGCCATAGATGACATTGGCGCGAGTGAGTTATTGAGTTCGTGGCTGATGACGCGGATCACCTTTTTCCAGATACTCACTTCTTGACGATTCAGTTCTTTGGTCAGCTGTTTAAACAGGTATAAGCGATGTTGCCGGGCATTGAGTAAAAACTGGCTTTGTGACAGGTGATAGGTTTGCTCTTCTTGTTCGTTAGATTCACCACCAATGCTAAACAAACCATCTTTACCAGAAGTGATCGCCTGTCTAATGCTTTGGGGCGCAGTCTCAATCAGTTGATAAAAGTTGATGCCTTCAAACCCTTTTCCCTGATTAAATAAATGTCGCGCGGCGATATTGCTATATAACACATGCTGTTTGTCATCGGTTAACACCATCGATAACGGCGAGCTTTGAATGACTTTATCGAGCAATAGTTCACGCTGGTAAATCGATTGACGTTCTTTGCGTAAAATCTCACCGACCTGATTGTATAACGAAGCCAAACGGCTTAATTCGTCATCCTGACCCACAGGCAGCGAGATACTAAAGTCATTATCTTTGAAGTTAAGCAACCCCATCTCCAGCGCATTGAGCATATAAGCCAAACGCCGAGTCGCTAAACGGGTTAAACCATATCCCAACAGCAAAGCGAGCAGCAATAACCCCCCTAACCAATAGCTGCGATATTCTCCACTGATGGCTTCAATACCGACAAAAACCACTAACCCCGCCACCAACAAGGTAACCACCACAACTACTAGGCTCACCGCCAAGCAGAGTTGTTGCTGTAATGACCAACGAGCCATCAGCGGGCGATGCCGTATTTATCCATGCGCCGGTATAATGCCTGACGACTTAATCCCAGCGATTTGGCGGCCCGCGAAATTACCCCATCAGCCACCGCAATGGCCTGTTCAATATCTTGCTTATCCGGGTCCGAGACAGATTTTTCCTTAACCGTCGCCGCCAACTGTTCAAAACCAAAATCTGCCACCGTTAACAAAGCACTTTTCGCCAGCACCGTCGCCCGTTTCACCGCGTTTTCTAACTCCCGCACATTGCCTGACCAGTTATGATTGAGCAACAAAGGATCCAACTCAGCTGACAGTTGGTGATCAGGCCCGGCAAAATGATGCGCCAGCGCAATAATGTCATCAGGGCGGTGATTTAACGGCGGTAGTTTTAATTCAATAACGTTGAGACGGTAATATAAATCCTCTCTAAATCGCCCCTCTTGAATATCATCACGTAAATTGGCATTGGTGGCGCTGATAATTCGCACATCCACTTTGCGGGTTTCATGACTGCCTAAACGTTCAAATTCTCCGGTCTGCAATACTCTCAGTAATTTGACCTGTCCAGCCAATGGCAAATTGCCAATTTCATCTAAAAACAGGGTACCACCATCCGCCGCTTCAAAACGGCCAATCCGGGTTTTATTGGCACCGGTATAAGCCCCCGCTTCGGCACCAAATAATTCTGCTTCGAGCAAATCTCCCGGCAAAGCCGCCACATTCACTTTAACAAACGGCTTATCACGACGACTAGAATTAGCCTGGACGATTTCGGCGATTTTCTCTTTGCCCGCGCCATTGGGGCCGGTGATTAAGGCTGCAATATCAGAATGGGCCACCTGCACTGCCATTTCAATCAGACTTTGCATTGAGCTGCTTTGGTAAACCAATCCACATAAATCATAACCCGACAGGTTTTTTCTGGCGTTTTGCTGTTGCAATTGTTGTTGCTGCTGTTGCTTCAATAACCCTTGGTTTTGGCGGCGTAACTCCTGCATTTCAAGCAGGTTTTGCACCGACATCATCAATTTATTGTCATCCCAAGGTTTACCAAGATAATCCGCCGCACCGGCACGCACCAGCTCTACCGCCATTTCTAGCTGGGTCCAAGCGGTAAGTAATATCACCGGTAAATCTGGCTGCAATTGGCGTAGTTGATAATACAACTCCCTACCTTCTTCGCCTGACGTAGTGTCTTGAGTGAAGTTCATGTCTTGAATCACCAAACCCACCGACTGTTGCTGCACGATGGTTAATGCCGCTTGTGGGGAGATACAACTGATGGTGTCAAAATCATGAATAGACAGCAGCAATTCTAGTGCGGCGCAAATAGAGGGATTATCATCAACGATCAGGATTTTATCCATGTTTTAGATCCGAGTTATGTGTTTTTGCTATCAGAGGGGTGTTTAGCCTTGGTGATGCAAGGCTAAACAGTTTTATCCTTTTATACAAGCTTCCTACAACCTCCCTATTAAGAGATTGTCTTAAATCCACATTAATGGTGCGCGAGGATGTTGATTTAATCGCCGTAGGATGGTGTAGAGCGCAGCGAAACCCATCATTGGTGTCAGAAATAGCCTTAAAATCGCCATTTATTGCCAGACTCTGATGGGTTTCGCCTTAGGCTCTACCCATCCTACGGTCAAATTGGACTTTTTCAACAGCTTGGCGCAGTGCGCACCCTACGTTGAAATTTACCGTGTTGCTACCGCCGGAGAAACCTGCGCCGCTTTAAGCGCTGGTATCAATACCGCCAACTGGCTGACGATAAAAATGCCCACCATGGTCGCAATCACATAAGTGATATTCAACTGAGTCACGCCATAAGCGTTAACCAGCCAATAATTCAATGCCAGTGCCAGCACACAACCGATGCTAATACCCGCCACTGCCATCAGCCCATTTTCAATCAAAAAATATCGGGTAATATCCAGTTTACTGGCCCCCAGTGCCCGACGAGTGCCGATTTGCTTAATCCGTTGATTAACTGAAAACGCCGATAAACCAAAGATACCCACCACAGTCACCGATAACAGCAGCACCACAATGGCACTGAGAATTTTGGCCATCGCGCTATCATCTTTATAAGACGTTTCTCGTTCTTTTGTCAAAGTGGTAAATTCACCAATCACCCGATCTGAATTTAACGCCGCCATTTTCTCTTCAACTTGAGCCGTCACGGCTGCTTTCATGCCTGGTTCGGTTCTGACCATATAGCGGGTCGAGTTGCCACCATCCACAAAGGGAAAAATCATATTATCTTCAAATAGTGACGCATTCACCCACATGCCTTGCATCACCCCAACAATACCGATGATTTTGCTGGACTCAAGATCATCGTAAATGTTTTTGCCCAGAGCATCACCATCAGGATACAACTTGTTGGCCAGCGATTGATTAATGATCACCACGCTGGTCATGCCAACACTGCCGTGCACTACATCACTTTTGTTGAAGTTGCGCCCTTCAATCAATTCAACGCCCATGGTATTAAGAATATGCTCGTCACCGTTATAATAACCTGCTGACATCTGACCTTCAGGATCGCTAGGTTTACTACTAATCGACGTGGCACTACCGCTGCCCGACAACGGCAAGCTGCTGATCGCCAGCGCATCAATCACCCCAGGAATGGCTCTGAGCATTTGTTCATCCAGATCGATTTGCTGATAAATATTGTCATTGGTTTTAAGTGTCACGGTGCGAAAACCCAAAATGGTGCTTTCGGCAAAACCAGAATCGCGCTGAATCAGGGTTAAACGTTCATTAATGATAAACAAGGCATTGGCCACAATTGCTAGGGTTAATGCCATTTGCAATATAATTAATACCGCACGGCTTTTGTGCCTGAGCATTGCGCTAAATATAGGTCTAATTTCGAACATAACTTTCTCCTTTACTTATCGTTAATTACTGGGTTTTTAGATGAACGGCGGGGTTGGTGCGGCAGATCCGGTAAGCTGGATAAAGGCCTGCAAGCACGCTACTTAAAATAGACACCAAAAACACCGTTAACGTCATGGTTAAATCAATCTGACTTAAGTGATCAAAGTTACTGTAAATGGTGCGCAAGCCCATTAAGCCAAGTAAGGTAAACAGCAAACCCAGGGTGCCACCGAAGAAACCCACCAGTGAAACCTCTACCAAGTGCTGTTTAAACACCTCAAACTGACTCGCCCCCAATGCCCGACGAACGCCGACTTGAGGTGCCCGGCGTAAAAACTTGGCCAGCAACAAACCGATGGTATTAACCAAACACACCACCAAAAACATAAAGCTCAAGCCCACCAATACCTGCGAGTCTTGGCCAACCACTTTGCGGTTATCAAGCCATTGCTGTACGTTCTTAAGATAACCTGCGGCATCTTTGCGGCTAAAACGACCCACCCGCTGTTGCCCTTCTACATAGGCGGCTAAAAATGCTTGATACTGTTGTTGTTGGTCGACGTTTTCCAGTTCAACCCAATATTGCAACCACATACTCTCTGAGCGTAGCTTTTGCGCAAATGTGGTGATTGACTCATTTTTCCAGCTATTATTGTTACCCCAAGAAACGTATTCATTGACGCTGGCCAGTGATAATGGGATGTAGATATTCTGCCCTTCGCGAAAAGAACCATTATTTAAATCATAAAACACCGGCATCGGGTTATAATCTTTCATCACCCCCGTCACGGTAAAAAGTTTGCTGTCTAAGGTGACCATTTCACCGATGCTGTTTTTGCCACCAAACAATTTTTCATTCAATGATTCGCTTATCACAACCACCGCAGAACCCACCTCGTCAATGCTTTTATCCCATGGCGCACCATGAATAAATTTCACTTCAAACATACTGAAGAAACTACTGTCAGTCACTCGTGCCAACTCAATAAAAGGAGCAATGGCCTTATTTTCAGACTGCACCGACATCCCGGTTTTGTACATTCCGACCTGACGCTTGGCAATCCCTGAACGGCGTAAATTCATCACATCCTGATAAGTCACCTGCTCCGGCACTTCTTCGGTGCTGGATTGGTCTTTGGTTTGCAACTGCACCGCATATAATTGGCTGTTTTTATGGGCCATCGGGTTGGTGTTTTTCAGATGGTAAACGGTCAACGTAGTCATTGATACACCGATGCCAATGGCAATCGCCAGTACCATCAAAAAGCTGATCACCGGGGTTTGCCTGAGGCTTAACCACGATAGTCGAAGATAATAATTAAACATAATCGATACTCCCCTGTTGTTGCTATTAAGCAATCGCCAAACCGTCAGCTAAACCTTCACCTAAACCAGCATAGAGCGACAAATCATTGACCTGACCGTCGATAATCTGAATATTACGCTGAGCACGACGGGCCAACTCCGGATCATGAGTCACCATAATAATGGTGGTACCTTGGCGATTGATGTCTTCGAGCAATTCCATGACCTGGCGAGCCATCAATGAATCAAGATTACCGGTCGGCTCATCCGCCAGCAAAAAGCGTGGTTGACCTGCCAATGCCCGGGCAATCGCCACGCGCTGTTGTTGTCCGCCAGATAACTGCGCCGGGTAATGTTTCATCCGTGCCGCCAGACCCACTTTATCCAAAGCATCTTCAATTCTGGCTTTACGGTCTTTGGCGTTAAAACCACGATAACGCAGTGGCACATCAACATTATCAAACAGATTCAATTCAGGAATAAGATTAAAACCCTGAAAGATAAAGCCAATTTTTTCGTTACGAATGCGTGAACGTTCACGGTCATTCAGTTTGCCGATATCGACGTTATCGAGCAGATACTCGCCGCCGTTAAAGGTTTCTAGCAAACCAGTGATATTCAAAAAGGTGGTTTTACCTGAACCGGAAGGGCCGGTCACTGACACAAACTCTCCTTCCTTGACATGTAAATCCAACGCCCTCAGGGCATGGGTTTCAACAACATCCGTGCGATATACTTTAGCAATCTTGTTCATTTTCAACATAACTTTGTCCTTCTTTTAACATCAATTATTTAAATATCACTTTCACAGTATTACTTATCTGATAAGCACTTGTTCGGCTTGCTTTAGGGGCTCTAGACTTGAGATGATTAACCTGTCTCCGGCCTTAACACCATCGGTGATTTCAACTTGAGCGATGCTGGTTGCCCCCACTTCGATATTAATTTTGTTGGCACCATTATCATTGACCAGATAGGCAATCTTGCCACCACCGGACGATAAAAATGCACCACGTTTGATCATCAACACATCGGGTTTGTTTTCGAGTAATATCCGAGCGTTGACGCGCTGGTTCTGACGTAAGCTCAACTTACTTTCACCTGTGCTATTGCCTGATAAGGCCTGACTATCAAATCGTACTCGGGTGGTCACTTGGCTATTAATTACCTGAGGTGAAATCGCCGAAATTCGGCCTTTAATATTGACCCCATTGACCGTCACCTCGGTTTCCATATCAATGCCGATTTCGTCGGCAAAGTTTTCAGGAATAAGCAATTCGGCTTCATAAGCGGTTAAATCAACCACGGTTAATAACGGTTCATTAGGATTGACCTGCGAACGCTGCTCTACTAGCCAGTTACCCACTACGCCATCCAAAGGTGCGGTGATGTTCAATGCCGTCACCTGACGGGTCAAATCATCGACCACCAGTTGCTGCTGCTGTACTTCAAGGGCTTTGGTTTTGAGTTCAAAAGCCAACTGATCGTTTTTAAGTTCAACTTCTTCGCTGGCATGGTTAAATTCGAGTTCGGCTCGAGCGAGGTCATCTAACGCTTTTTCAAAATCAATTTGGCTAATCAATTGCTGCTTGATAGACGTTGCTGCACGGCGTTGCTCGCGTTTTGCGGCCACCAAAGACACCTTGGCCAACCCTAGGGTTTGTTGCAGCTTTAATTTATCGCT
Organism: Phenylobacterium sp.; assembly: GCA_047617105.1. Taxonomy (GTDB): domain Bacteria; phylum Pseudomonadota; class Gammaproteobacteria; order Enterobacterales; family Alteromonadaceae; genus JABSOG01. Next base: position 27,201 of record JBLGCB010000010.1, read on the forward strand.
GCGCACATTCAATTTTTGTCGTTCCAGCTCAATGGTCAGCCCCTGTAAGCGGGCTTGCTGCTGCTTTAGCTGGTTACTCAGTTGTGGACTCGACAAACGCGCGACGACTTGACCAAGTGTCACCGCATCGCCCGGCTGTACCAGCAAATTGATGCTGCCGCTATCGGTGCTATAAACTGAAGGGGCATGAGCGGCGACAATTTTGCCACTGGCGGCGATATCACGGACAAAGAAACCACGTGTTACCGTCGCTAAGCGTAATTCACTGGCTTCGATGGAAATATCATTTTGCAGCCACTTATCATAACTGGGGTAAGCCAACGCAATGGTGGACACCACGGCCAGTCCAGCCAATGTCAGTTTTAACCGCAACATCAGTGGTGACTTCGCTGCCACGGTAACATCTTGTGCTGATGTGTCTTGAATTTTCATCTGGCTGCTCCTATCTGAATATAAACGCTTCTGGTCTAGATAGAGCAGCATCCGTGCCAACTACAAAAAGTTTTTTAACTTATTGTATTTTCTGGTTATTTTATAAAAACGTTCGGTTGTCCGGTGACCGCGGACAGTGTTCGCAGTGTCCGGTCAGTTGCAAACCGGACAGCGGACACTATTCACTCAAACACTGACTATGAGGTGAAAATCCTTTAGAATGGCAACCACTAAGCCCTAAGTTGATGCCCAAATGAACACCATAAAACCCAACAAGTCCAAAGCCATCATGTTGGCGCAACGAGAAGTGCCCACCTTTATCTATGACGCGGTGCAATTAGAGGGGATCAACTTCACCCTGCCAGAGATTCAAACCCTAATGGAGGGGGTAACCGTGGGTGGGCACGCCCTGAGCGACCAACAGATAGCAGTCAATCAATCTGAAGCATGGAAACAGTTATTTCGTTGGTTAAAACAAGATGAGTTTGAGGTGACGGCGCAAAGAGCCTGTGAATTGCATTTAATTGCCGCCAAAGAAGAGGCATTAGAGTGGGGCCAATTTCGCTCTGGCGGAGTGACCATTGCTGGCACCGATTATATGCCGCCCAAAGCCGCCACATTGACCGTGTATTTCGAGCAAATGCTCACCGACATGGCGCAGTTAGACGATGTGTATGATCAGGCTATTCATCTGTTTTTAACCATGGCCAGACGCCAGTTCTTTTACGATGTGAATAAAAGAATGGGCCGTTTTATGATGAACGGTTTATTGTTGTCCCGCGGTTGTCCGGCCATCAATTTACCCTATGCCCGGCGACTCGAATTTAACCAGCTGATGCTGACTTTCTATACCAGTGGCGAGCAACAGCCGATGAATCAATTCCTCCGTTCTTGCCTCGACCCAAGGGTTATTGCCATCATGAATGAATAAAGTCGCTATTTATTTGCATACTTTTTCAGCAAAGACCGCATTTATTGCGGGGTTTTATCGCTTTATCAGTGATTAGATATTCCACTTATCTGAGTTTCGTGTAAAATACCGCGCACTGAATAGCGTCATCAATTGTCGGTTTTTAAAAACCGCCGGGGATATAGAGAAACCATCATGAAAAAAATTGCACTTTCATTATCACTTGTATTCGGCCTAGCTGGTTTATCAGCTCAAGCGAATGCATTCGAAGGTAACGCCAAAGCTGGTGAAGCCATGGCCGCCAGTTGTGGCGCTTGTCATGGTAGCGATGGCAACAGCATGGTGAGCGCTTACCCTAAAATTGCAGGCCAACAAGCCGAATATATTTATAGCCAGTTAACAGCGTTTAAACTGGGTATGACCAGCGCCGGTAAAGAAGGCCGTAACGATCCGGTGATGAGTGCGATGGCAATGCCATTGACTGACCAAAATATGAAAGATTTGGCTGCCCATTTCGCCAAACAAAAAATGAGTAAAGGCTTCACCCCAAAAGAAGTGGTTGCTCAAGGCAAGAAATTATATGTCAGTGGCGATGCCGAACGCGGCATTCCAGCTTGTACTGCTTGTCATGGCCCTCGCGGTAATGGTAATGGTCCAGCTAACTTCCCTAAGATTTCTTTCCAACACGCAGATTATAACAAAGCGTCGCTAGAGAAATTTCGCAGTGGTACTCGTGCCAACGATAAAAATGGCATGATGAGTGATATCGCTAAGAAACTGAGTGATAAAGATATTGAGATTTTGTCTAAATACTTGGGTGGCCTGCATTAAAAATAAATTAGCTTTGTCTTTCGCAAGCTCAGACAAAGCTACTTTATTAAGATGTCGCACGCGACGGTAAAGAAATTAATTGTTTGAAAAATGCTGACTGAAGAGTTGGCATTTTTTTTGTCCGTTTGTCGCATAAACCTTTTTTTGACCCGGGCGAATCAATAATTAAGTTCTTAAGGTACAAAAGGGTGTGCGATATATCGTACATCTGTCGTAAGATAAGCTCTCTATATTTGGTTGGTTTTCTCTCATTAATTGCCATTAGAGTTAAATATCTAGTTGGTTTTGTTAATAATTTGTTTTTTCCCAATCACAGAACCCACTATTTTTTCTAAAATAACATTGTAACAAAAATCTAAGTGGGTAAATTAGCCCCTGTCGATTGAAGCCAAGCAATCAAATTTGGACAAATCAAATAGTCACCATGGACAGAGAAATCAATACGACGTTTATTCCGACAAAAAACAATAAATGCGGAATAGTTAGAACTACTGCAAAAAAGAACACCGCCAGGATGAAACAAATAAAGTGCCAGGTTGGCCGATACAAACAAAACCGGTGATGGAATGCAAAAAAATAAAATGGACCAATAGAAAACCTTAACAGGGAGGGTTTATTATCAGGGGTTTAGTAGAAACCATAGTCGAATAAGAGCAGTCAGCAACAATAAAAAGATTAGACACGCTTGGTTTGCAGGGCGGTAGGTTATCCTACCGCCTTTCTTATTTGTGGAATATTTCACCGCCAGTCTATCATTACCCTAACAAAATCCGTAGAATACCCGCCATCTTGATTATACGGTAAATCCACCCCCATGACCCGACAGAAAAAAAACCGCACCTCTGGCCCATTGGCCCCGGCACAAAAGCCCCGTCAAAAGAACAGCATCAGAGAAGAATCGCGCTCCCAGCGCCTTAAAAAACATAAAGGTCTCAAATCTGGCAGCCGTAACGCTCAAGAAGCCAATTCGCAGAACACGGGAGGCTCACAACAGCAGCAAGATCCACGTCATGGCAGTACAACCCCGATTTCTTTAAATCCTGCTAAGGCACCAGAGAAAATCCGCGATTTAAAACCTCAGGTGGTATTAACCAAAAACCCAACTCTGCCAGTTGACCCTGAACAAGAGTTATTGGCCATCGAAAACGATGAACGTTTATTAGCGCTGCTTGAACGCGTTGATAATGATGAAGTCCTTAAAGGCAAAGATGCCAAGTACTTCAATGCCGCCACCGCTCGTCATCAGGCCTTGATGGAACAGTTAGGTTTTGACAACGATGACGACGAAGATGAAGAAGAAGAAGATAGCCGCTCTTTGGCAGAGCAATGGGAAGATGACGACGAATAGAGGGTTGCTGAGCGCATGAATACGATGTCAAATGGCCTAATCGCAGCGTTAGTTCTCGGTGCGGTGATCATCGCCGGACTGTCTTTTTATCTTGGCCGTTTGTTAATGATGATAAAGCAACGCCAACGAGCACAAGCCGCCACTAAACAAGCCGATATCACCAAGCGCAACAAGACCCTGAGTGAAAGCATTTATACCATCGCCTGGGCCATGCGCGATGGTCAGTGCGACTACTCGGAGGGTTGCCTGCGTATTTGGGTGTTGCTAGACCATTATGTCGAAGAGCAGGTTGAAGACCGGGTTGATGACCAACGTCAGCTTTATCCGGGTATCTTTAATCTTTATGAAAAAATCAAAGATATGCCAACCCACGAAGCGAGAAAAAAGACCTCCAAACAACAAATCGCCAAATTGGATCAACAACGCGAAGCCTATGAAGCTGAGTATAAGCCGTTAATTGAGCAAAATATTGCCAGTTTGATTGAGCGTTTTGGCAAGTGAGATATTCAATATCGAATTCTCTGGTGATAGGGTGATTTAAACAAAAGCTAGCCGTAAATCCTCTGGTCCGACATTTCGGTTAATGGTGTACCAGACTGTGTGAAAACTCCAATCCTGCGTAGGATGTGGTAGAGCCGCAGGCGAAACCCATCAGAATTTAGCAATATTATTGTTTTTCAAGCATTGATGGGTTTCGCTACGCTCTACACCATCCTACGGTTGGTTATACTTGGTCGAAAAAAAAGCTTGCCACTAGGGCAAGCTTTGAAGAACACTCTTGGTCAGGCTCCGACACTAAATAATACCCAAAACTGACTGGTCTCTTTATTCCTGTTCTGCGTTAGAGAAAGCGTTGTGTAGAACAACTACACGCCCCTTTCTCTGCCTTGAACAGAAATAAACATCCTGCGCCAGTGTCGGGCCTTATTTAATTCTGGAGCCTACAGTAAGTTGGCAAAGCCAAAAATAAACTCAAAACAAACAATCACTCAGATCCCTTCTCAATTGAATCTAGGCAATCGTACGATAGACAAACAAAAGCAAATCCTGAACACAAAAAGTCACAGTATTCGTTGCAAATGTATTATGGAAGAAAAACCGGTGAGTCCAACAAGTGGAAAAAGATGGAATTTTTTACCCGGTAGTCCCGCTATCATAGGTTTTTACCCTTAGACCGGAAACTTTGCGTCCTCAGCTTTCACTAAGTTTGCCTTTTTCAAGTTCGCCTAATTTATATCTTGATTACGACCTCATTACAAGTCCGACCAGCTACTGATTGGTCATACTTTGTCCAAAGTAAAAAAATTTGCCCAATATGACACGATTTTGTTTTGCTTATCCGCAGTATCAGCCATAATGGCGTGTTTTCTTTTTTCAATGCGTACAATCGTCGTATTTTCACTTTTTTGAGGTAAGCATGATCATTTTGGCTGTCGCCGCTATCGCTTTATTAATCATTCTGTTTTTTTATTTCAGAACCCAAACCCTAGGGCGAGAACTGGCTGCTTGCCGCCGCCAAATCAGCCTGTTAACCAGTGATGTCAAATCAGTGGAAGGCGTTACGGAGGCACTGGCATTTGAACAACAAATCCTGTTTCGTAAAAGCATTGCCAGAGCCAAACAATTTGGCCCCCCAGAGAATGACCTATTCAAATATACTGAAATCTTGGTCGATGCCATGGTTAAGGTCACCCATGAAAGTGCCAAAGGGCATCAAAATGTAGTCGAAGCGTTTAAAAAACAACTCAGCCGTGCGACCGATGTCAGTTACAGCGATTTTCAAGCATTTATCTCCGAACAGGATGATAATATCAAAACCGAATGGCATAAAAAAACCGTAGTCGATTATTTCACTGTATGCCAATTACTGATTAATAAAATCGACGGCATCCCTGTAGAAGAAAGCGCAGCCGAGTAATGTTTAATCTTAAGCATGTCTATTTGGCCATTCGCCGCCATGTCACTCAGGTGACTTGGCCAGCATTAATCTGTTTACTGCTGGTTCACGCACTGACCACAGCCGTGCTGTTACAGCTGGCCAACGAAGACACACTGGTGCAGCTCGACAACTTTTTGTACTATTATATTGTCACCACCAGTACCGTGGGTTTTGGTGATTTAAGTCCGGGATCAGTAGCAGGAAAAGTCATCGTTTCCACCTTTCAAATCCCCCTTGGCTTGGCCATATTTGCGACTTTTTTGGGCAAGATTGGTCAGACAATTACCTATTTATTGAGGCGACACATGACAGGCGATAAAAACTTTGCCCATTTACACGATCACATCATCATCTTTGGCTGGCACCCACAGCGCACACCAAAAATCATTGACCACATTCTTGGCGATATCAACCGTGAAGATCGCACCATTTTGTTGTGCGTCAAAGACGACATCAGCCACCCCTTCCCTGACAATGACCACGTAGAATTTGCCAAGTTGCAGTCGTTCACCGACAGTGCGCAATTAGCCAGAGCCGCCATTGGCGACGCCAACAGAGTGATTGTCGATGGTCAAGATGATAATGAAACCTTCACCACCGCCTTGCGCATCTCAAAACTGGTCAATGCCAATAGCCATATCAGCACTTATTTTGACGATGAAACCAAAGTCGACATGCTTAAAGAGCACACCAACAACATCGAATGCAGTGTATCAAGAACCGCGCAAATGCTGGTACGATCGATTCAAGATCCAGGCTCCAGTCGAATCCAAGAAGAATTGTTATCAACCTTACAAGGCGATACCCAGTTCAGCATCGAAGCGCCTAGCAGCTTACCCGCAGGTGGTATTGATTTTATGGCGGTTTTTGATGCCTTTAAACGCAATTACAACGCCACCGTATTAGGCGTGGCCGATAACCGCTTAGGCGACGGCATGGCATTAAACCCCAGCCAGAGCTACCGTATCAAACCCGGTCAGACCATTCATTATATCGCCGCACAACGACTGTTAAGCAATGATATCGATTGGACTAAACTTTCAAGTTAACGAGCCGATAAATAGGTTGTGTGAGGCGTTGGGTGGTCACGTTTTCCTGTCGGCATTGTGCCTCCACTTCACCCCACGCGTGACCTTAGAATAAGGGCGCTTTTAAAGAGGACTGACGACAATGACGCTTGAAGAACTATACATCGCGCTATTTTGGTTATGTCTGTATATGGCACCGCTGGCTTTTGTTGCTGCCAGCCCCCGCACCAAAGACAATGAAAAAACTGGCTGGCTACTGGCGACCATCTTGTTTTCATGGTTTGCGCTAATCGCTTACTGGTCCACGGCACCGAATAAAAAAGAGCGCAAAAAACGCCACCAAGAACAAATGACCCACAAACAAAAAGTCGCCGAATTTAACGCCGCTAAACAGTTGCACCAACGCCGTGAAGACGCCTTGGCTGCGGCCTTAAAGTCTACTGGTATCAGCGACGAAATTGCCCCCATAGAAGACCCAGAGAACACGACAGAAGGCAAAGCGACGAACAAGAACAGCGAAAGCGGTGACAGGGGGGAGGTTTAAAACACCAGCTTTTTATAAAAAACCGCTGACTTCACCGGAAAATCAATGGTAGCAACAGGTATCGCCCGCAGCTGTTCAGATATCGCATCATTGATGGTCGCGAACAAGGCAGGTATATCGGTGTTGGTTTTAATCTGTTCAGGCAATTGCTCAATTTGCGACTCGTCAATCAATGCCCAATTGGCAAGATAATATAAATACGCCATCGGGTCAGTTTTGATTGGCACGATAAACAATTGCTCAGCACAATCCTGATATTTCTCCCGACAGTCGCTATCTACTTCGAATAGCTCCTCAAGCCCCGCTTCATGCCACTGCTCTAGTTCACTCATTTTGGCCAGCTGATAACCCTCATAAATTTCTTCCTCGCTGTACGTGACATCATCATTTTGGGCAATTGCCTTAAACTCTTCAAATGAAGTGCCGCCGTTATTATTGCGCCAGCTGATGTCTTTTTTAGCGCAGTTTTCAAAAAATTGTCTGAAGTCTTCCAGCGCAACTTTCACCCCTTCCTCACCAGCAGATTCTCCTTTGATCAACGCATAAAGTTCGCTCGGGGTGCCGTTCGGTCGATACACTTTCTTTGAATCACTGCGGCTTTTTAATTCTCCCCCCAGCGGCGCATTTGACACTGTAATTTCAGCGCCAGATTGATAAGTAAACACCAAGTCCACCCAATAACCTGCTTGATCGTGCAGATAAACCACCGCGACAATGTCATCGGCAACCATACTGAACAACTTGCAATCTTGTTGTGGTTCAACCAAATAAGCTTTGCCTTTGGCAAAACCACAATCCACCAACTCATCAATCCAATCTTTTGCTTGTTGCTCGTTTAACCAATCTGCAACAAAGTCTTCATTAAGACAAATTAGCAACGCAGGCGGCTCAACGTTAGCATCTACCATTTTGTTCATTTGTCGCTTGATATATAAATACCCCAGCACAATCAGAATAATCACGACTAAAACAACGCTACCTACAATTTGTAAAAACATGCCCATTTTATATCCATCCTTACTATTATCGTCCAATTGAGAATAGCATAGATTTTTCATCCCACCCCGTAAGTAGTGTATTTAGGCTCTGATAATATACCGCCATTTAGGGTAACAAACCGAAGTTTAGGACCATCCAAAATGTTTTTTCTTCCTCTGCGTTGCCTCAGCGTCCTCTGTGGCTCTGTGGTAGTCGCAATGAACGAAGTCATTTGTTACCCAGTTTGATTGGTGCCTGTATTTATGTCCGCTGCCAAATTATTTAACAATAGAGTGCGGGTGGTCCGCCTACAATCCAAAAGGGCAATGTCGCACAGACATTGCAGACCATATTAAATTGCATAATAATTAATCAAGTCTAGACTGATATCACTGCTTGCGATTTAATCGGCTTGTTAATGGCCCTAAGTAAACGCCAGGCAGCACACGTCAGTTATTTTTTTGGTGGTTAATTGTTTTGCGCTCTTACCTCGACAAGAGGTAATTAAACGTTAAGGATACGTTTGCTGTTAATGAGCCAAACCAAAGTGGTTAACCCTGTTGTACCAAGAGGTTAGTAACAATGATTATACTTGTCGGCGGCGAAAAAGGCGGCAGCGGTAAAAGCTGTCTCGCGCAAAATATAGCCGTTTATCTCACTCAAGATTTAAACGGATCGGTTCTCATGGTCGATTGTGACCCACAAAGAACCACCTCAGACTGGATTCAAGAAAGAAATGCCAACCCACAGCTCCCCCACGTTAACTGCGTGCAGTTGTATGGCAAAATCAGAAACGATTTACTCAGTCTAGAAAACCATTACGATTACATCATTGTCGATTGCGGCGGTCAGGATAACCTGGCACTACGCGCAGCAATGTCAGTGGCCACCCACGTATTAATACCCCTACGCCCCAAACGACGCGATTTGAAAACCGTGCCACACATGGAAGACATCATTTCGACCTGCCAAATGGTCAATCCTAAAATGAACGCGTCCTTTGTCATCACTCAATGTCCGTCATTGCCCAGCATGGCCTCTCGAATCCTTGAAGCCAAAGACGTCTGTCGGACATACGATATCAATGTGCTTGATGCGATCACGTTTAATCGCAATATCTATGATGATAGTGAAGAAAAAGGTTTATCGGTGATGGAGCTCGATCCCACAGGCAAGGCAGCCAGCGAAATTCGCGGGATTGTCGATGAAATGTTAAGCCAGTCAGCGGAGTGCCATCAATATGAGCCTGTCAGATCTCAAGAAAAAATCTACGCGGTCTAGAGTTTCGAATTGTTCGGTAGACGAGTTCATCAATAATGCTAACCATTATGCCAGCGGCTCGCCAACGGCTTATGATAATGTGGTCAGCATTAAAACCGGACGCGCTGCCGAGCCAGGACCAGCCTTTGAACATGTTCAGGCTACCGCAGCCATTGATACGCTGTTTGCCGGGATGAAACAAGCCGCATTAAGCCATGGCAACAAAAAACAACCCTACCGTAAAGCGACATTTACCCTGAGCGAACAATGCATTGCTTCGCTTAATCAACTGTCACAGCAAACCGGTTGTTCAAAATCTCATTTAGTTCGGATTTTAATTGGCAATACCCGCGATGAACCGACGTAATCAACGAAGGTAATTCGCGACCAACAAGAAGTTTTATCACCACCGAAAGTAATGTTATGATAGTGGGCCATAATGACCCACTATACTATTTGGCTGTTTCACCATGAATAACACAAAGTCTCTTGCAAAGAACGCTGCAAAAAGAGGTAATCTATTTATCCTTTCGGCCCCCAGCGGTGCTGGCAAATCCAGTTTAATCAACGCCCTGCTTGAACGTCATAACGACATGAAAGTGTCTGTTTCTCACACCACCCGCACATGTCGCCCCGGCGAAATTGATGATGTTCATTATCATTTTGTCAGCAAAACCATTTTTGAACAGCATATCAAAGACAGAATATTTGTCGAATGGGCCGAGGTTTTCGGCAATTTCTACGGCACATCGAAGTTGGCGATTGAAAATATGCTCAATCAAGGCATTGATGTTTTTCTCGATATCGACTGGCAAGGTGCCCAACAAATTAGTGAAGTATTCCCTGATGTTGTGACAATTTTCATTCTTCCGCCTTCACAAAAAGAACTCAAACGGCGTTTATGCAATCGTGGCCAGGACTCAGATGAGGTGATTGCCCAGCGTATGTTAGAGGCTCGCTCTGAAATGCGCCATTATTGTGAATTTGACTATTTGTTGGTAAACGATGAATTTTCCATCACTTTAGCCGAGCTAGAGACCATTGTGCTGTCGCAGCGCACCAAGCAAGCCAATCAAACGATCAAATTTGCACATTTATTAAAAGATCTGTTGGACAATGGGTAGGCATTTAGTAAACTATGCGTCCGATTTTTCATTAATAATTCTGGAGTAGCTAAATATGGCTCGCGTAACTGTTGAAGATGCAGTATTAAAGGTTGGCAACCGATTTGATTTAATTCTGGTTGCCGCTCGCCGTGCACGTCAGTTAGCCACCGGTGGCAGAGAAGCCTTAGTCGAACGAGAAAACGACAAGCCGACGGTCATCGCCCTGCGCGAAATCGAAGCTGGTCTGGTTACCATGGAAACCATGGATGCTGAAGATCAAAGCAGACAAGCACAGCACGAAGCCGCTGAGTTTGACGCTGTTGCCGCGATTGTTGGTGAAGAACCACAAATATAGCCTTTGCGCTGCTCGAGTAACTCGTCAGTAGGCGGTGGGTTTACCCCCGCTTGTTTGCTCGATAATTTCTCGATACCACGGGGTTTTGGCCCCGTTGGTTACTTTTCCTTCCTTTTCTTCATTTATTTCCCTCTACCTTTGTTTTCTATTTGGCATTAGAAAAAAATCTTCGTATAGTGTGTTGGTCTGTTTACCTTTGGCTTTACCTTAGCCGCTTATCGGGGAGTATGAATGTATTTATTTGAGGCGCTAAAGCAGCAAATTTCGCAATATTTGTCTGCCGAGCAGACCGCGCTGGTGCAACAAGCTTATATTGTTGCCAGAAATGCGCACGAAGGGCAAATGCGCTCCAGTGGTGAACCTTATATTACCCATCCCGTTGCGGTGGCCAGTATTCTCGCTGACATCAATCTCGACCACGAAACCCTAATGTCTGCCTTGCTCCACGATGTTATCGAAGATACCGATAACTCTAAAGAAGATCTCGCCGAGCTATTTGGTGCCACGGTCGCTGATCTGGTTGAAGGGGTCAGTAAACTAGAAAAACTGCGCTTCAAAGACAAAAAAGAATTGCAGGTCGAAAACTATCGTAAGATGTTTATGGCCATGACCCAAGATATCCGGGTTATTTTGATCAAACTGGCCGACAGAACCCACAATATGCGCACCCTCGGTTCGCTCAGACCCGATAAACGTCGCCGTATTGCCAGAGAAACCCTCGATATTTACGCCCCAATCGCCAACCGCCTCGGTATTCACGATACCAAAAATGAACTCGAATCACTCGGTTTTGCCGCGCTCTATCCGATGCGCGCCAGAGCACTGGGCACTGCGGTCAAACAAGCCCGTGGCAACCGCAAAGAAATCATCAATAACATCCGCAATGAAATTGCCAGCCGAATCGAAGAATCCGGTATCCAAGGGCAAATCATTGGCCGCGAAAAAGATCTTTATAGCATCTACCGTAAAATGGCCAGTAAGGTCATGGTATTTAACGAAGTGATGGATATCTATGCTTTTCGGGTCATCGTCGATTCTTATGACACCTGTTACCGAGTACTCGGGGTGGTCCACAATCTGTTTAAACCGATTGAAACCCGCTTTAAAGACTATATCGCCATTCCCAAAAGTAATGGTTATCAGTCATTACACACCTCATTAATCGGCCCTCATGGGGTGCCGATTGAAATTCAAATTCGCACCGAAGAAATGAATTTGATGGCCGACCGAGGGGTCGCTGCTCATTGGTCTTATAAACAAGGCAGCAAAAACGCCAGCACCACCGCGCAGCAACGGGCCCATCAATGGATGCAAAGTCTGCTCGAATTACAGCAAAGTGCGGGTAGCTCATTTGAGTTTATCGAAAACGTCAAAACTGAATTATTCCCAGAAGAGATTTATGTCTTTACCCCGGATGGCAGCATTGTTGAACTGCCCATGGGCGCGACGCCAGTTGATTTTGCTTACGCTGTACATACCGATGTCGGCAGCTCGTGTGTGGGTGCCAAAGTTGACCGCAAACCGCATCCACTGAATGTGGCGTTAGACACCGGTCAAACCATCGAGGTCATCACCAGTCCCGGCGGCAGCCCAAATGCCAACTGGCTTAACTTTGTGGTGACTGGCAAAGCGCGTCAGGGCATTCGTAACTACCTTAAAAGCCAGCAAGCTGAAGAGGCACTGGCGTTAGGCCGACGTTTGCTGTCATCGGCCTTAGGCGAAACCAAACTAGAAGATTTTGCTAAAGACACCATAGACCAAGTGGTGGTCGACCTTAAACAAAACTCTTTTGAGACCTTGCTGATTGAAATTGGTCAGGGTAACTTAATGAGTTTTGCCATTGCTCGCCGCCTGATAGGTGATGGTATTGATACCGACACCAACCTTGATACCGTTGGCAAACACAACGTGCCAATCGTTGGCACCGAGGGCATGTTGGTCACCTATGCCAAATGCTGTCGCCCTATTGCTGGTGATGACATTGTCGCTTATATGAGCCAGGGCAAAGGGTTGGCGATTCACCGCAGTGATTGTCGTAATATCAAAGGTTGGCAGCAAGAACCGGCGGTTTACTTCCCAGTCAAATGGGATAATACCGGCGACAAATTATTTGTTTGTGAAGTGCGAGTCGAAATCATTAATCATCAGGGTGCGTTGGCGCAATTAACCAATCAAATTGCCTCCACTGGGGCCAATATTCAAGCGCTGAACACCGAAGAAAAAGAAAGCAATTTATATATTATCAATGTTGAATTGCTGGCAACCGATCGAGTACATCTTGCCAATATTATGCGCAAGATCCGAGTGATGCCAGATATTCAGAAAATCTACCGAAGGAAATAAACTTTACCATGTCAAAAGTTATTATCAACACAGATAAAGCACCAGCAGCCATCGGCACTTACAGCCAGGCCGTGAAAGTTCGCAACACCGTTTACTTATCAGGCCAAATCCCATTGGATCCGGTCACCATGGAAATGCAGCAGCAAGATTTTAAAACCGAAGCCAGACGGGTATTCGACAACATTATTGCGGTATGTGAAGCGGCGGGCGGCACCATTCAAGATATGGTTAAGCTAAATATCTATTTGATTGATTTGGGCAATTTCGCTCAGGTTAACGAAGTGATGGCAGAGTATTTTCAACAGCCCTACCCGGCCCGTGCTGCACTGGGTGTATCTCAGTTGCCTAAGGGTGCCAATATTGAGATTGACGGCGTGATGGAAGTGCCTTCGACGAATTAAGACGAACATGGGACTGCCTTAAGTCCTCTCATCCGACATTTCGGTTAATGGTGCGCCAGCTTGTGTAAAAACTCAATATTGGCCGTAGGATGGGTAGAGCCTAAGCGGGATGCCGCCCAGGCGAAACCCATCAGAATTTGGCGATAAACTGCGATAATGTGCTGCTATCGTAAATAAATGATGGGTTTCGCTACGCTCTACACCATCCTACGGCAGTTTTCACACAGCCTCGCGCAATACGAACCCTATTCAACACAAGGGATTTTCAAACAAAAGCAGGCACCGCCCAAATCACTGTCATCGACCCTAACGCTGCCATCATGTTGCTCTAAAATACTCTGCACAATCGCTAAGCCCAACCCTGTACCACCAGAATCTCGCGAACGACTCGCATCCAAGCGGGTGAAAGGTTCAAATATACGCTCACGTTTGCCCGGCGGTATACCGTCGCCATCATCATCAATACTGATGGTCAGCTGCTCTGGTGTTTGTCTCACCGTCACCTGACACAGGGTTTTCGAAAAACGTCCGGCATTGCGCAAAATATTGGCTAACGCCCGCTGAATCAGGCGTTCATCGACTTTGATATTGCTGTCCATGGCATTTTCATATTTAAAATCGACCTCAGGGTAAAAAGAAGCGACTTTATCAATACTCTCCTGAATCATCTGCCCCACCGCCACCGACTCTAACGCCAACTGGTGGTTCAAATGCTGAATACGCGAATAACTGAGTAATTCTTTCACTAAGTCATCCAGTTCTTTTATGCCCATATTGAGCAGCCCAATCAAGCGCGTCTGTTCAGTTGGATCGCTGCCAGCAATCATCTCCAGCGCAAATTGCATTCTGGCCATTGGACTGCGAAACTCGTGAGCGACACCATGCAGCAAATCTCTTTGTGATTGAATATGGGTGTAATTGCTTTTCTCTAGCACCTCATGCTCATGCTTAACCTGCGTTAGCAGCTTATAAACATCAGCGGGTTTACTGGTCTTAATGGTGTCGACCACAGGTAATTCGTCAACCGCGATGACCGCCGCCATTTTCAACGCATTAAGCTCGCCACCAATGCGTATCATATGTTTTTGAAACATCAGATAATAAACCACTAGCACCAAAGAAGAACCGAGCATTGCCGCCAAAAACGTGGCCCACTCAATAATATACAAATGCCAGGTGCTGAGGATCATGGGACCGAGCACAAACACATATTGCTCACCCAGTGGGTAATAGATATCGGGGGTAAAGGGGTCGACCACGCCGTTGGCGGCAATCGGGTCAGAAATGGCTTCGAGCACCTTGCTCGGCAAGTCTTTGTCATCAAGGGCATAAATCATTGAGTTGGTGATGTACTTGATGCCCAACTCATCACTTAGGGTATTCCACTGCTCTGGGGCCGCTTTGCCGAGAACCTCTCGGCTGTCGGTCAGTGCTTGCTTGTACAATAACTCTTTTTGCTCATAAACATACAAATCCAGCGCATCATAAACCCAGCCATGTAACAGCCCGGCCATCAACGCATTCATGCCAATAATCAAGGCAAAAAGAGCAGGCAAGCGGATCATCTTTTTTACCTCGCCAGTAAATAACCGACGTTACGCACCGTCTTGATCAATTGCGGCTCTTTGGGATCATCTTCGAGTTTTTTACGCAACCGAGATACCCTTAAATCAATCGAGCGGTCAATACCATCATAATCCAACCTGAAGATTTGCTTATGCAGCGCTTCCCGGCTGATGATTTTGCCAGCGTTTTGCGCCAGCAACCACAACAAGTCGTACTCTGCACTGGTTAACACCACCTCGACATTGTCCATCAGTACTCGGCGTTTCTCTTCTTCAATGCGCATTCGGCCTTCATTAAACAAACAACCGGCACCGTCATCACGCGTCACCTGCATACCGAGGCGTCTTAACTGCGCTCGAATATGCGCCAGCAATACCCGAGGTTTAATCGGTTTGGCTAGGTAGTCATCGGCACCGACTTCGAGCCCAGTCACCTCATCGATATCATCATCCAGCGCGGTCAACATAATAATAGGACCGACAAAACGCTCTCTGACTTCTTTACAAATGGTTAGACCGTCTTTGCCGGGCAACATCAAATCTAGCACCACCAGCGCGGGTCGGTCTTTTAAAATGCGGTCAATGGCTTTGTCGCCGCTATGTTCTACCCCGACGATATAACCGTTGTTACGTAAAAACTTGGCTATCAAGTCTGTTAGTTCAACATCATCATCAATTAACAGTATCTGTTCCTGGGCTTGCATATCTTCATCATCATTGTTATTCATATATCCTTCAAGTTACCTTATCTTGCTGTATTTATCAAAGTTTTAGCGTTGTAACGGCAACAAGACCAAAATGAACGGGTTTTACCCATATCGCTTATTTTGGTCTTACTGGTTTTTGCGTTTAATAATCAATTC
>JBLGCB010000011.1:0-41746 GCA_047617105.1 Phenylobacterium sp.
GTCGTTATCGTCAAATGACAGATGGCCATTGGTCACTATGGCGTGATCAAAATTCACCGTCATGCTGGCTTGAAAGTTGGTGATCGGCTGTTTGGCTGAGCCACCGACTCTTAAATCACTCACCGTGTCATAAACCACTTTGCCCGTTTTGGCTAAGATTAATTCAGTCAGATTGCCGTTTGGCACAAAGGCTTTAAGATCTTCTGGCACCGCTTCAAATTGACCTGTTTGCACCGTAGAACCGATTTGGGCTGCCAGTGCCGCGCCTTGGCCTTGTTCGGGTTCTGCGCTTGCTTGAGGTTTGATGGCGCGAGCCGCAGCGCCAATCTTCATCGCCAGTGGCGGCGCGCCCGGCGGTGGTCCACCTAACCCACCAGCACCGCTTGGAGGTGTGCCAGGGCCATTGCCTGGACCCGGGCCTTTACCGCCAAGACCAGGCCTTCTGCCGCCTGGTGCTGGTCGATTGGGGTGTGAGCTATGACCATGACGAAAGTTAGCCGGAGGATGCAGCATAAAGGTGATATCACCGAATGCATTAATGCTGGCATAGGCGTATTTTTCATTGTCCCCCAATGATAATTCTTTGGCTTGTCCTTTGACATTCAGCGACACATCAATCGCGCCATCCCATACGGCCAAATAGAGCGAATCATCCAATAGTTCGAGTTCATAATGGGTGCCACGAACCCCGATGGTACCTAGCGGGGTGGTGAGTTGATAAGTGCCTTTGTTGGCTTTGATGGCACCGGTAACCGAGCGTAATCCGCCTTTGAGCAGTTCCATTACCACCGAACCTTGTTGCTGTTTGGCATCAAACGCATAGTTGCTAATCAACAACTCGCTGTTGGCTTTAAGGGCGATCATGCCGCCGTCAATCATCCTTAACTGGGTTTTGCTGTTAATGTCGGTTTTAACGACGTCGACATTAAATATCGGTGAACGTCGCTTGAGTTGACGCTGATCTGAAGTTTGTGTCTTGCTCGTCGTCACCGTGGCTGCCGTCACATGACCTTGGGCGATAATGGTTTTACCAGCGATGTTTTTGCTGGTGGCATTTGCAGCGTTGACTTGCACGGGTATACAGAGGCTGGCCAATGTGAGTAGCAGGGGCAGTGTTTTAAGAGGGAGTGGTTTTAATTTGTTCACTATTGTACTTCTTGGCTTGTAGGGTCTTGAGAGCTTAGGTGTGTTGATGGTTTGCACCTAAAAGGATGGGGCACTATAGCGAAGATGGCGTTGAAATACAAAGGCGGATACAGCAAGGTTTTTAATTCTGATTTCTTAGCCACCTATCACTAGCATTACTGACGGATCCATGCGATTCTTGTTCCTGCGACACTATCAGTGTATTCATTGCCAACTTGGAGAATGGACCCTTGACGAAAATTAGCAAAATAAATGTTTATGCCAACAGTATTGGCTGGCTTTTCGATGATCTCAAAGCAAGGTTTGCCGAGGTCAACCTACCTGGTATTCAAGTGATTGTGTCTGATCAACCAGATCCTCAATGTGATGCATGGATTGCTGTTCGCAGTAAGGAGATTGGCCTTGCGCCAGACCTTAGCCGCACAGTAGCTTGTATTCATGATATGCGTCACGGTGAAGATGTATATCAGCCTGGCGGCGAGCGTGGGGCGGTGAGTGAGGTGGGGGCTATCGTGCTGAGTCATCCGCAACAAAGAGATATTCTGGCGCAATATGGCATCGATGTGAAACGCCCGATTATCCTCGACCGTCCTCTTGGCGCATTGGCTGACTTTACGTGTCGCGAATCAATGCCTAACCAATTTACTGTGGGCTGTATCGGCCGAGATTCTCCTCGCAAACGTTTTGATTGGACGTTACCAATTGCCAAGATATTGGCGCAAAACGATATTTCTTGTCACTTCGAGCTGCTTGGTAATGAGTTAGAGCCGCATGTGGCCGAACTGTCAAACGCTGGTATTAGTTGCGCCCATTATCCTCGTCATAGTTACCCTTATTCTGAGTATCCCAAACGTTATCAGTCGATGGATTGTTTGCTGATCACTTCACACAGCGAAGCGGGGCCGCTAACGCTATTCGAATCGCTAGCTTGCGGTGTGCCAGCGGTGTCTACACCGGTAGGTTGGGCACCAATATTTGAAGCCAGAGAGCCACAGCTGGTGCGAACCGCAGACTCAGTCGAAGGGCTGGCACAGCAGTTGATTAAGGTATATCACCAACGCCAACAACTCTTTGAACGAAGACAGGATACCCGTGCACTGATTAGTGACTATCAGCTTGATGATTGGTTTGTACATGTGCTAAATTTGGCTGTTTACCTACATACTCGTAACCCTGAATATCTTGCGCAGCTTGATAGTCATCAATTGTCTGCTGAAGAATCGCTTTTACCCGCGAGATAATATGAGCATCTGGCCCGGCATCGTTGGTGATGGTATGGCTTAACGTATTGATTTCAAAGGCATGGCGATTCAGATAATGATAGAGGAAACGATAACGTGCCATCTGCTGTTGAGGGTTATCGTTGATAAAGCAGTTGTCGATATCATCCAAATTATCTCGGCTCATGGCAAAGGTGGCCCATTGATAGTCGCAAGCGCCAAAAGTGGCCACCGGACTGCCGTGGATCAGGCTTTCAAATCCGGTGCCTGAATTAATTACCGCGACCCCCATGGCCGCCTGTATCAGGGCATGAATACTGCCGCTATGGCTGAATAAATAAGGACTGGCGGCAACACGGGCATTGACCGCGTTGGCGACTTCTTCGGTGCTATCAGCAGGATGCACCTTAAAGACAATATTGCGTTTTTTCTGCTCAGCCCAATCGGCAATTAAGTGAACAAATTCGACCACAGTGGCAGTTGAGTGATACTTTATCACCTGATCTTTTTCTTGTTGAAGCGGCACCAACCAATAAGGTTTGAGCGATTCGTCAATGTCAGTCCATTGAGGTTGTTGAATTTTCGAGCCGCCGTTAGCAAAGTACTGCTCACGCAATCGACTGACCAGCCCTAGTGCTTCATCATCGCCAATACCTTCTAACGACGGTGGTTTTTGGCTAGCGCCATGGTCAGGTCCCCAACCATGGGCATCGAGCGTAAATAAACCTTTGAGGTACATTTCTTTATAAAACAGTCGACCAGTGGGGGTCTCCTGTTTGCGACAATGGGGGAAAATGCTGAATTGGTCGGGGTAAGGGTCATCGGGATAAAGGTCAACACAGCGGATAACCCGATAGGTATGGCCCATTTCAACCAGGCAATTTTTAAGGATTTCTACAAACTTTATCCAGTCGGGCATTTCTCCGGTGATTTTGATTGAGCGAATGATAATTTCCATAAACAAACTCTTCTTTTTTAGTGACTTAGTTTTTGAATAATAAAACCATCTATGTTTCGATGGCCATAAATTGTAATGAAATGGCGGTACCCGGTGCGTTAAAAATGGTGTTGCTTGGCAGACTTTGCCGCCATTGGGCTAAATCCATGTTGTCTTGGGCCGCTTGCCACTGACAAAACCCGCTTCGGGTCATAAACAAATACCCTTGGTGGGGCGTTTGGTTGGGATAATCTGAATAGTCACTTAAATCAGGATAATCATTGTTGGCCAGCAGTTTACTGCTATCAACATGATTTAAGTCGACCTGGTTTTCATAAGGAATAACCCCCACATATTGCTCACATAACATCAAACAAGCTCTGAATTCCCAGTTCCATAATACGATGTTAGGGTTGAGACAGCATAAAACCTGGCAGCCTTCGCCCAGTTGGGCAACGGCAGCGGCAAAATAGCGGCCACGGTCCATCGGTTGGTCTGATGGCAGATAAAAAGCACCTGGTGGCATATCTTGTGCTGTCAATACCGCCTCAGCGCTGTGCTCGACCACTACAATTTTTGCCCCTCGCAGCATTTGGCTATAAAGCGTCAATAGATATAACAAGGCTTTGGTTTGCGGGTCGTCACGGTGATTGGCAGCAAAAGGAAAAACCAGCAGGGTTTGGTTAAGCACTTGCTCGATTTGCTGGCCTCTCATGGCAAATCCGTAACGCAGCCACCAGGGGTTGGATTGTTTATCACTGATGTCAGAATAACTGTCTTCGACCCAAGCCAGCGGCGGATGGAAGCAATAACAGTTGTACTCGCTTTGTAGTTGAAAATTATTGACATCGACCGGCACCGGACAGCGCTGGTTAAGGGCAATAAATTCAGCAAATACGCGCTGGTGTAAGGCATAAGCAAAGGTAGAATAGGTGCGGGTTAATTTGACCACATTTTTGCTGACGGGGAGCGGTGAATCCTGATGCAGCCCGCCCAAAAAAAGCATATCCCAGTCATCTGGCACTTCATTAATGTAACGGTTGAATTGCTGGACAAAATCAGCGGCCAATACCACATCGTCTTCAAAAATTAATACGTGGCTCTGTTGCTTTGCTAGCGCTTCACGCACGACTTCGACATGACTCCTAAGGCAGCCATAAGCGCCTTTTGAATAGGTCCATTGCTCAGGCAGTTTGTCATCGTTGCCATCAACGGCAGAAAAACGCTCGACCTCGCTGACCCCGTGTTCATCAAGGCGAGCTTGGCAACGCTGCCATCGATCTGGGCGCTGGTCAAGATTAATACAACGTATATGGGGGAAAACGGTTTTGAAATCGCTGAAATCGTTTAAATCCACGTTATTGTCCACATTCATTGGCTTGGGTGGTGACTAAAAAGGGCGGATTCGCCACGTGAGCAGGGTTGTTATGGAGGATGATTTTTTCGATAACAGATTCAAAGGCCAGATCAAACGCCGCTAAACTATAGTTGTCCTGTATGACTGAATACATATGCTCGGTAGCAGATGCCAGTTTTGCTGGGTCGAGCAACGCCTGATGTAAACTGTCGATGATTTGTTGATCACTCATTTGATTGTCGAGGTGGATATAATGCCCTTGCCACAAAGATTGTCCTGCCGAGGCGATTTGACCGGCAATCATACTGTTGGCTGCACTGATTTCGACATATTTGGCCACCAAATAATCATCGGATGACGGCGTTGCGATGGTGATTTTTGCTTGATTGATCAGCCGGGCAAGGTTGGCACCGCAAATCTGTGGCGCATACTGAGCATAACCGGGATGGTCGATTATTTTAACGGTCAGATTAGATTGGGCCAATAAGTTTTTTAGCCTGAAGCGAAAAGGATATTGTTCGACTCTGACATTGCCGTAAAACAAAACATCCCAGGTTTTGGCCAGCGCATAATCATGAAAGGTGCGGGTATCAATAAAATGCGGCAAAATAAAGAACTCACGAATGTTAGGGCACAGACTTTTAATGGTGTCGAGTTCTTTGCAGTCGTAAGTGGCGATGACAAAATCATAATGTTGATTGAGATGTTGACATAAAGCGCGCCAGCCGCCGAAAAATGTGCCATCGTGGATATCTTCTAAAATGGCACATTTTAAGGGGATATGGGCGAGGTTTTGTGCTTCAAGCGGACCATCAAGCATAAATTCGCAGCCCGAGTTGGCAAATACGCCCATCATGACCACATCATAAGAACGTGCGAGCAAATTTTTTTGTGGTTTACCCAAGTCATAGGTGGTCACCTCAGGCATGGCCATTATCCGCTCATACTTGTGACGGTAATTTCTATCCATGCGTTGATGAAATCGTGCGGTATCATCAATATGTAAAATAGAGTAAGGCTTCATGAAAATTATCCTCGCCCCAACACACAACAATATTGCCACTGGGGGGCGACAGGCGACAATATTTTCGCCTCGGGGAAAAGCGATGCCATATGCTCTACTGAGTAATAGACACAATAGGATTCGTTTGGTACCCCTTGGCGATTTTGATTGGACAAGTGTTCTCCAGGTGCTAGGTGAAGCTGATCTTCAATCAGGATACACCAAGGTGACTGAGCGGCCTCTATGGCCTTGGCGTTGATTTTTTCATCCGTCAGGTGGGGATAAAACTCACGATTGGTGTGTAGTTGATGACGTACCCCAGTATCATGAGTCAGACTCGGATCGTTGATGCGCCTGTCATAACTGGCATCGGTGAAAGTAAAAGCCAACACCCCATCAGGGCTTAGCATGGCGCGTAATTGATTGACCAATGCCACTAATTCGATTTGATGAATATGAGTGAATACCGAAAACGCCACAATCAAATCAAATGGCGCATCCTGTGTGGGGATCGGCAAATGATAAATACCTTGTGGATTGTACTCAGAACTGTAGAGGTCGTAATGAACAAAATTGGCATTCGGGTAGGTTTGTTGGCCTTTTTCAATCACCTGTTTGTTGATATCCATACACCAGTAATTTCGATGTTCTACTCGTTCACCAGCCCCCTGTAAAAACCCCCCAGTATTACCGCCAAAATCCAGTATCTTGAGATCTTCCCATGAAGGTTGGGCCAGAATTTGGTCGAAATAAGCGTGTTGAGTGACCCGCCCTGAGAAAAATTTTGTTGGCATGAATTGGAGGTCCTGTCATCGGTTATTGATAAACGTCACCCGTTCCATTTCAGCGGGTACAGATTCAAGTTATATGCATAGAGTGGATGAAAGTCAAAGTCTGGGGCCAAAATAGCGGCTAATTGGCTGATTTTTCATCCGATTGGGCTGGGGTTAAGAAAATGGGGTTATTTTTGATCAATCGTTAGTAACTGTTCAGCGTGCTTAGATTTTGCTTCAGAACAAGGCATTGTCGCACGGAAAATAGGCGCATATAGATCATATGTAACTGTTTGAGTACGACAATAACGCCGTTATGGTGCAAAAGATGAGTGCGCTGAATAGTTACAATCGTTATTTGCTGGTTATCACGTTATAATCCGGCTTTGAAAAACACCGTGACATTTCTGTTTTGGAAATAACCAATATGAAAAACAAAGATAAAGTGAAAATTTTAGTGGTTTGTATGGGCAATATTTGCCGCTCACCCACCGGTGAGGCGGTGTTAAGGGCCAAAGCCAGCCAATTGGGGTTAGACATTGAAGTAGATTCGGCAGGCACCATAGGTTTTCATCAAGACTCTCCACCAGATCCGCGTTCGCAACAAGTGGCCAATCAGCAGGGGTATTCGTTTAAGGGCATCAAGTCGAGAAAAGTTGAGTCACGAGATTTCGATTATTTTGATTATATTCTCGCTGCCGACAATGCCAATATGGCCGATTTAAAAGCGCAATGCCCGAATCATCATCGGCATAAGCTGTCGTTGTTTTTATCTCATGGTGACAGTGATTACAGCGAAATTCCCGACCCTTATTATGGCGGTGATAATGGCTTTGAATTGGTACTTGGATTGATTGAACAAGCCAGTGATGAAATTTTAAGTAAGTTGGCTTCGTAGGCTTAGTAATAGGCTTAGTAATAGGCTTAGTAATAGGCTTAATGCTGCCAATCAGATGGTATCTCGGTTTTCAACTCTGTGATAAATTTCTGCGACACTAAGCGAAATGCCAATGGATTCAAAATAAATACTTTCATCTAAAAAGTAATGGGTTGGGCGCCAATCATCGCTTTTGCGGTAAACCGTGATATCGACAAAATCCTGTTCTATTAGCACATACTCTTTTAATGTCGCTATGTTGATATATTCTAGTCTTTTGATTTGTTCATCTATTCTGCGGGTTGAGTGTGAAAGTACCTCGACAATGATGACAGGTGTTTCGCTGACATAACCTTTATGGGTAAATGTGTTGTCGCAACTGACCAAAACATCAGGATAACGAAATTGACCCGTTGGGGTTTTTACCTTCATATCTGAACTGTATGGTTCACAAGGGCCATTCATCAACTGGCGATGAAACCCGGCAAATACATTACCGGTTAGCTTCACATGGTTTCTGCTGGCACCAGCCATGGCGTAGATATAACCATCGACGAATTCATGTTTTATTTCACTGCTTAATTCAGCTTCCAGATACTCGGCTTCACTGATGTCATCGTTTCGATTGGCTACGGGCATTTTATGTATCCTTGGCAATTTGATTAATGCCAATTTAAACTATTGCTGGGGTTTTTTCAATGACGGAGGAAGCTGGGGTGAATGGTTAAGCTGGTGTAACTATTCAGCGCGCACCATAACGGCGTTATTTTCGCACTCAAACAGTTACAAGTGGGTTTTATTATTTTGTGTTATCGGTATATGATGGGGAGCTGCTTACAAGCCCATCGAACTAAGCCAGCCATAAATCTCTTTCAACATGCGCTGATTTTGATTGTGGTAGCTGATATCGCCATAAAGCTCTTTTTGGCGATAGTGGACTTTGAAGTTTTTCTTCGCCAGCTTGCGCCGTAGTTTGACGTTATGACGTAACCAGCGTGAATCTCGCTCTTGGTAAATATCGAGCGTGGGCACGGCGGTGACGGCGATATCCTGATTCATCTGACGGTTGAGGGCCATATCTGGCATAAAGGCACTTAACAGAATAAACGCTTCGGGTTCGGGCAGTTCGCCTTTGGCATACAAGCTGGCCAGCACTGCGGCGCTGCTGCCCTGAGCAATAACAATAAAATAGCCTTGGTAATTTTCGGCTTCGCTGTTTAGCGCCATCATGCGCATTTTCAACTGTAATCCATACTGCTCCATATATTGTTCATTGAAGCTGCGAATCGGTTTGGGCCTACTGTTGGCTGAGGCGCGGCTGGCTGAGCCTGGCTGATCTACTGGTGCGCTGGTTTGGGTGGTATAAACACTCTCTTTGCTATTGGGTACTGTCATAGATAAAGTCACCCAGCCATAATCACCTAATTGGGTGCGTAAATATTCTAATCCCCGGTTGTTGGCGGTGCTCATACCCCAGTCGGGGATCAGCAGCGCGACGCCTTTGGGTCTGCCAGTCATATCATCGCGAAATAACACGTAAAAATCGCTGTCGCCGCCCTGGAGTTGTTTTAATTCATCAGGTTGGAAGAAGCGATTGATGTCATTTTTGAGGTTATATTCATACGGTTTTGGCGCAACGGCTTTGGGTTTGGGTTGTGCTGACTGGGAAGGCGGTGGGGTTGTTTGTTGGTCTGCGTCTGCGCCGGAGAATGGGGTGGGCGATTCGGCGGTTGTTTCTGAGTTGACTTCGTCAGCAGCATAAACGGGCGCGCTAAAAGGGGCCGATAAAACGACAGACAAAACAATAACAGCGATGGCAATTATCAAACTGATGAACTTTGGCATAATTAACTCATTGGTGACCTGCTTAGGTTATCGTTTGTATGGGGGATTTCTTTAGCGGCTGGTTAAAATAATTATAGTAACTGCTTTTGTAACTGTTCAGCGTGCTTAGATTTCGCTTCAGAACAAGGCTTTTTCGCACGGAAAATAGGCGCATATAGGCCATATGTAACTGTTTGAGTACGAAAATAACGCCGTTATGGTGCGAAAGATGAGTGCGCTGAATAGTTACCTGCTTTAAATTTATTCAATTATTCATCTTCATGTGTCAACCATTGCATCGCTGAGGCGTTTTATTTACTAGTACCCTTTGAAAGGCCCGTTAGCAGTCGGCGTTGTGAAGGGATGATGGCAGTCTACGTCGACTGTGTTGATAACTGGTTAGAGGTGATGGTATGGATAATTTAACAGAACAAGAGTTGGCTGATTTAGTCATGCAATGGGCGATGATGGCGATGAAAGCAAAATGAGCGGAGGATTTAATTGTTATTAAAACTGAAAACAAAATATGAAAATTAAAAAACGCTGCGATCTTTGATGTCAGCGTTTTTTATTGCCTAGGGAAAAAATAGATTGGCAAAAAAATAACCAAATAAAGGCATTTATCATTCGTTTGTTAAATTGACATCAGGTTGCGATGTGGGTAAACTGCGTTCTGAAAATCACTTTGTATCGTAATGTATTGGAAGCAGTAATAATGGAAAAGATTTTGGCCAACTTGTCAGCAGTTGCCACTTCTCAGCCGTCGTTGGCTGAAAAGTTTCGGCATTATGCCCCACAACGAGTAACTAAAGCACCATCTGGTATTAATGACCTGATGTTTGTCGGCGAGCGGTTTTATACCATCGACGCCAATGATGCTTGTTATGCTCAGGTTCAGCAATATCTGGCCAAACCTTCTCATCATTCTTTGCGATATCAAACTAAAGATGTGCCGTTCGCCCGTCATCAAACGGTGATCAATCAGCTTAACCAAACAGCCAGCAGTTTGGCTTATCCACTCAATAAACCCCATTCCAGCACATTAGTCGTCCTTGGCTCTGGCATGGGCTTTCATCTTAATCACCTAATTAAGGCTAAAAAATTCAGCTTTATTATTTTGGTCGAACCAGATGACGATATGCTGTTTCATTTTATGTCCAATGTTGATATCACCGCGTTATCTAAACATTGCAGTGATAATGGCGGTATATTTACCATTTTACAACCCAAAGACTTGGCTCACTTTAGCCAACAGGTGAGCCTGCTGGCCAAAGAAATGGGTTATGGGCTGTTTGCCGAGATGGGCACCTATCGTCATTACGAAACCCCGTTATTTAATGACATATTCGATAATATCGTCGAGTTAAGACACCAATGGTTAAGTACTTGGGGTTTTTTCGATGATGAAGTAATGGGACTGCAACATAGCCTTAGTAATGCCAAACAACAGCATCGCCTGTTTCATCAAGGCTCAGTTTATCAAGGCTTAGTTGATCAAAAGGTTGCCGAGCAAAGCTCAAATCGTGATTTGCCGGTGTTAGTAATAGGCAACGGCCCTTCGTTAGACGCCAGTCTTGAATTGGCTCAGCAGCATCAGGGCCATTTTATGGTGGTCAGTTGTGGTAGCGCTTTGGTGGCGGTGTTAAAGGCGGGTATTACCCCAGATATTCATGTTGAAATGGAACGTTCACCACAAGTTTATGCAATGAATAAAGCGCGTTTGACGGCGCAGTTTTGTCAAAATACCATATTATTTGCGCTAAATACCGTCTCTCCTGAGTTGACCGCGTCTTTCAAACAGACTTTATTGTTCGCCAAAGCCCGGGATTTGGGCACCGAAATGTTACAGGTAGCCAATAAAACCCCAGTCACGCCCTTGTATAACTCAAACCCGACAGTCACTAATTTTGCCGTGTCAGCCTGCATCGCGCTGGGCTTCGAGCAGTTAATTTTGCTCGGGTGTGATTATGGTTATAAAGACCCTGAAAAACATCACGCCTCATCTTCTGATTATTACAACCCTGATAGTGATATGTCAGCGGTGGTTTATCGTCATGACCTCGCGGTAAAAGGCAATTTCGGTGGCATGGTTGGCACCGACCGAATTTTTAACTTGTCGCGCAAAAATGTTGAACATGTATTGGCCAAACACCCAGCGGTAAGCTGTATTAACTGTGCCGATGGTGCTTATATTGAAGGCACATCTACCAGTCAATTTAGTGCGGTTGTTGCGCAGCAGCGAGAACTTCAAAAGCCGCAAAAGTCACCATCGCTGGTGGCAGAGCGTTTGGCGTTAACCCGCTTTCAGCCAGCAGATATTGATGAAATCTTGTTAGTCGATTACTTGGACAGCGCCATTGCGACTATCAATTGGTTTAGTGGCGAGTTGGCTAAAAAGCCTGATAGCGTTGAGTTGTTACGGCTGTTGAATAACCTGACACACCAGTTAGATACACAAAGAAATCACAGCCCAGAATTCTTTTTGTTTTCAGGGATTGCACGGTTTTTTAGTGTCACAGTCCATGGCCATATTAACCGAATCCCTGTGACCAATATAACCGCTTATATGGATGAGTGTATTGATGGTTTAAGTGGGTTTAGTGAGTATTGCCGTAAAACCTTGAAAGCTTTAAACTTTAAAAACCCAGACCTTAATCGGTCATCGTTGTAATTGTTCAGCGTGCTGAATAATTACACTTTATTTTCTCGAAGGAGTAGTAGTATGAAATTTAGTATCGGTGCAGTATTACCAAGCGTAGCAATCTTGGCATGTAGCCTGAATACCAACGCTGACGAATTGTCACCTCATGTTGAGGCTGAGCAAGCGCAGTTGGAAGAAGTAAGCTTGGCTGATGGTGGTTTAGTCCAGATCAGCTTGGGAGAAGAAGTCATGAACGCCATTGATTCTACTGGCTGTTTCATTGATAGCATGGGTAATCCAGATCCCGCTTGTCCAACTGATTCTATGGGTTCAGTTGATGATGGTACAGTGTTGACATTACCTTACCATGCTGAAAAAAGAGACTTCGGTGTGTGGATTATCAAACGTGATACCGTTGCTGATGGTGAGCTTTTGGCTGAATCACTTGAACAGGTTTGTGTTAAGTTGCAGGGTAACCGAGTGGTTGGCTCTCCAGTTGAATGGGACCGCAATCAAGTGGTCTGGGGTAAAGTGAAGAATGCAAAGGAACAAATTGTGGTGCATTTTAGCGCTGATGAAGTGAACGGCGGTGACAAACCTGTGCACATGACTTTTGATTATAATCCAGACACGCCAAATAGCTGGACGGGTACATGGTTTAGTAAAGACCAAAGTGGTGATGCCCATATGATTACCTTAAGAGGCGAAGACGAGTACCATATGCAAATGTGTCCTGATGCTGCCGGTTGGTATTAAGTCTCGTAGGGTGCGCATTGCGCGAGGCTGTGTGAAAACTTCCGTAGGATGGCGTTGAGCGTACCGGGCTGTCGTTACAGCGAAACCTATCAATCGTTGACGATAGCAGCACGATATTGCGGTTTATTGTTAAATTATGATGGGTTTCGCCTTAGGCTCTACCCATCCTACGGCCAGTATTTAGTTTTTACACAAGCTGGCGCACCTATAACTAAATGGTTAATGCGCTTTTTTTGAATCGATTAAAAAGACAGGTAAATTCCACCCGGCAGCCCTGATGCTAATACCTTCGTTTAAAGTAAACTGTAGTGCCCCAACTTTTTGTGACCACCAGGGATACACTTGTGTTTGTTAAGTTCAATATAAGAATATCCATTGACTATGCTTGTGGTCTTTTGTTAAGGTGTCATTTAACGACATTCGGTTATTTTTACCACAACCCTCAGGTAATATAAAATAGAATTTGGAGGTGATATATGAATATTATGACATGGTCACAGATGAAAAATACGTTTCCTGATGAGTGGTTGCTCATTACTGACTATCAATTAGATGGTTCTGGCCATTTACTCAGTGGTTACGTCGAGCGTCATGCAAAAGATAAGGAGAGTGTTTATAAATTACCTGTAATAGGTTTTTCAACGGCTTTTCGATACACTGGGGAATCAACTTTTTCTGGACTTAGGCATTATGGACATCATCAAAACAACCAGTTTTGAAAGTTCATGGGGCATCGATGCATTAATTGGCTTGGATTTTTTTCGTCGATATCAATTAACGATAAATTATCCAAAGGGATTGTTAATCTCTCAGCCTTATACGGTTGGTTAATGTAGTTAATTAAGCTGTAACGTTTTTCCAATCGCTTGTGTCACTTCAATCACGTTTATCGGCTTGGTCAAATATTGGCGGAACCCGGCGTTCAATCCATTTTCAATGTCATTTTTCATCGCCACTGCACTTAACGCCAAGACAGGGATATTTTTGGTTTGTTCGCATTTTTGTAGCTCTTTCAGTGCTTCAAAGCCATCCATTCCCGGCAGGTTGATATCAAGAATAATAATATCTGGCTGTTTGTGCTTAGCCAGTTCGATCCCCAGCTCTGCGTTACGGGCTGAATACATGTAAAGTTCATCAATGTGCGATACGATCAATTCCATCAACTCTAGGTTGGAACGATTATCTTCGACATACAGCAGGGTGCCTTTAATGTCTTCGAATTTCTGCTTCGCGCCAATGGCATCAATAATGGCTTTTGCATCTATCTGGTTGGTCTTAGTGGCCACTAGCGGCAGCTGAAACCAAAAAGAGCTGCCTTTGCCTTCCTCGCTTTCAAAGCCAATACAGCCTTGCATCTGCTCAATTAAACCCTTACTGACGACAAGACCAATGCCAGTGCCTTCGATCTCGCTATTGGCGGCTTCTAAGCGGTTGAACGCTTGAAACAAATCAACTTGGCTGTTTTGTCGGATACCGCAACCGGTGTCTTTAATGGTTATTCGAGCGATGTTTTCAGACAGTGTTTGGTAATCGACAGTCACGGTGCCACCGGTGCAATTGTATTTAATCGCATTGGAGGTCAGATTAAGCAGCACTTGCTTCAAGCGTCTGACGTCAGCTCGGACGGTGAGCATATTCGTTTTAGGGTCTGGGATGATAATGTTAATATCACGGTTATCAGCCATTGGGGTGAGCAGTGATAGACATTCATCCATGGCATCACAAACACGGACATCTTCGATGGATTGCTGCATCTTGCCGGATTCTATTTTGGCTAAATCAAGCACATCGTTAATTAGCTCAAGTAAGTGTTGGCCACCTTTAAGGATTTGTGCCACGCAATTTTTTTGCGCCTTGGTGAGTGGTTCCTTGGGATTGAATTCTAACAACTGAGAAAAACCAAGAATGGCATTCATCGGCGTTCGCAACTCATGGCTCATTGAAGACAGAAACTTGGATTTGCTCTTGTTGGCTTCTTCGGCTTCTTGTTTGGTCCGCTCAAGTTCCTTAGTGCGTTCAGCCACCAGCTCTTCAAGGTTTTGCCTGTACTGGTTAAGTTCAACTTCAGACTTTTCTCGTTCCATGATGATGCCAGCCAGTCTTGCAGCAGACTCAAGGTCGTTGGATTCTTTTTCGTTGGGCAGGGCGGGATGATCGTAATACATGCCAAATGCGCCCAATACTTCGCCGGATGAATTCTTAATGGGCTCAGACCAACAACTGCGCATACCATGAGGCAAAGCGACATGTTTAATATCTTTCCATTTGGGATCAGTGGCAATATCTTCAACTATTGTACGTTCTCCGGTATAGGTGGATGTGCCACACGAACCAACATTTGGGCCATATTCTAAGCCATTGACTGCATCACAGTATTCTTTGGGCAGGCTTGGTGCGCCGCCATGCATCAGTTTGGTGTCGACCAGAATAAGCATTGAACAACGCATCCCCGGATGGCGAGATTCATATAACCGTGCGATAGCATCATATATATGTGGCGCAGGTTTTCGGGTTGCAATCATCCTGAGAATGTCTGAAGTGGTTAAAATAAACTGTTCAGAGATTTTTTGTTCAGTGATGTCCATACAGGTGGCGATAAACCTAACCTGTTTACCATTGGTGTCGTGAGGTGTGGTAAAGCCACGAAACAAAACAACCACTTCATGGCCGTCTTTATGATTCATGCGTATTTGGGCTTCAAATGAATCAATGCTGCCTTTGATACAATCCTGAATTTTTTCATTTACCCAATCTTTCTCATCTTTACGCACCATGGTGATCCAGCTATCAAACTTTGTGCCCAACTCACCTTCTTGGTAACCCAATATGTTTTTCCAACTGGGTGAGTAATAGACTTCATTTGTTTCTAAATTCCAGTCTAAAAATCCATCACTGGTGACATGTGTCACCAGCGAAAATCGCGCTTTGTAGGTATTGAGTTCAGTGGTGCGTTGTTCAACCTGTATTTGGATGTCATCAATGGCCAGCTTGTGAGTTTCTTCTGTCTGTTTATGCTGACCAAGCATGATGGGGAAAGGACGATATAAAAACAGGTAAATCAATGGGGAAATGAGCATCATCAGTAGGGTTGAATCGAGCAGTGATTGAATCACAGGAGAGGCTTCAATTGAGTGTGTAATTAGCGTGACGACAAGGTCAAGTAAAAACACTAAGGCCACGATGATGGCCAGTTTGCTTTTTGGTGCTAAATCCCATTTTTTTTCTCTATTCACAAATTTCTCCTGAAAACACTTGGTAATACCCAATCCGAAAAATGCAGAATTTAATTGCATAATAGCTAGAATAGACATCACATGGCCTGTTGTCCAATCCTTCGATTAAACATTATCGCCGTGATTTCAGTAAAATCGCCCGATTAAAAAGGGCAATCCGTAGTAAATTCAACCGCCTTGCCACTAACAGGATGGGTAAAAGCAATCCACTGGGCATGAAGTTGCAATCGGGGAGCCATAGCCAATGCCTCTGGATGGGCGTATAAGCGATCGCCAAGAATAGGGTGGCCAAGGCTAAGCATATGCACCCGTAACTGGTGCGAACGGCCGGTGATGGGTTTGAGCAACACTCGAGTGTCGTTGTCACCACGGGCCAATACTTGCCAGTGGGTGAGGGCGTGTTTGCCGTTTTCATGGTCAACCATTTGCTTTGGTCGATTGGGCCAGTCACAAATGAGCGGCAGCTCGATACTGCCTTCATCTTTTTCGATAAGGCCATGAACTCTGGCGATATAACGCTTTTGGGTTTCTCGGTGCTGAAACTGGCGGCTGATCTCACGATGTGCATGTTTGGTCAGGGCCATGATCAATAAACCTGATGTGGCCATGTCTAATCGATGCACGATGGTGGCGGTTGGTAGCACGGTTTTCACCCGTGTTTCGAGGCAGTCTTTGTGTTCGGCAGCTTTACCTGGCACGCTTAACAACTCGCTGGGTTTGTTGAGGATCACCACAGCATCGTCTTGGTAGACGACGCTGATATACGGATTGGTTGGTGGGTTGTAATTTAATAACGCCATAACAAATAATACCTAACAATGAAATCTTAACAAACCCAAAACTAGCATGAAATTACGTAAAATTACGTAGGGTGGGCAGCTTTTTTTGCCCACGCGTAACACACCAGCCAACGACAGGCTCCGATAACAGAGCACATTCGGATGTTATTTAATGATGCATCTCTACTTAGAGTGATGCGTCACCACAATTAAACGAATGGCATCTAACCTAACTTCGGCTTTACCAATGTAACTGCTCAGCTCTTGTTGCTGAGTGGTGACAAAGTCGAGTTCTTCTTCACGAATATTAGGGTTGATGCGTTTGAGCGCCGTTAAACGCTCAAGCTGCTCACTGAGTGACGCATTCATTTGAGTCATGGCTTCGCCTTGCAAATCCGTTAGGGTGGTTGCGGCGATATCATGGGCATGAGGGATTGAGCTATTGATTTGAGTCTGCAACGCAGCGGTTAACTGGCTGGCAATTTTTCTACCGACCGGTGAAAGCTGTTTGTTGAAATGCTCATAAGTGATTTTATCAGTCAAGTTGTTATTGCTGCGATCGAGTAACACTCTGATGGGCGTGGTGGGTAAATAACGGCCAATTTGCAGTGAACTTGGTGCGATGCTTTCGGCAATAAAAATAAATTCAACAAAATGGCTGCCCGCAGGCAAGGCTTTGTTTTTAATCACCGCGACAGCGGTATTACCGATGTCGTCTGTGGTGACTAAATCGAGTGAACCCTGCACCATCGGGTGCTCCCAGCTCATTAGGTGGATATGTTCCTGAGCCAGCGCAATTTTGCGATCAAAGGTGACGGTACAACCTTCGGCGTTTAGCCACGGGAATGATGCCGCTAACATATGTTCGGTCGGCCTTAATACGATGGCCCCTTCGCCTTTGTCTTCTTGTTCAACGCCAAAGGTGTCGAAGATTTTGATCATGAAGATGGGCAAATCGACACTTTCTTCGGCTTCTTCAATCTGTTCAGCCACGGTATTTTCGGCATGTTGGCCGCTGGAGTTGAGTTCGAGCAATTTATCTCGACCTTGCTCAAGTTTCTGTTTTAACTCAAGGTTAGAGACTTTAGTTTGTTCAATCAGCGTCGAAACGGCGTCTTCATCGACGGTAGTGCTTTTCATCAGTGCCAGCAATTGATCGGCATACTGTTCGAAAATAGGACGACCGGTGGTACAGGTTTGGCTAAAGGCATTAAGGCCAAGGTTAAACCAGTCAAATAATACCTCTTGCGCGGTATCTTCAAAATAAGGGACGTGAATTTTGATGGTTTCGGTTTGGCCGATACGGTCAAGGCGACCGATGCGTTGTTCGAGTAAATCAGGGTTAAGCGGTAAATCAAACAAGACCAAGTGATGTGAGAACTGAAAGTTACGGCCCTCAGAACCAATTTCAGAACAGAACAGCACCTGAGCACTGTCATCTTCAGAGGCAAAATAGGCGGCGGCTTTATCCCGTTCAAATACTGACATGCCTTCGTGGAAGACTGCCGCACGAATCGCTTCTTTG
Organism: Phenylobacterium sp.; assembly: GCA_047617105.1. Lineage (GTDB taxonomy): Bacteria > Pseudomonadota > Gammaproteobacteria > Enterobacterales > Alteromonadaceae > JABSOG01. The sequence continues at coordinate 18,072 of JBLGCB010000011.1, forward strand.
CTATAGACCGCTTGTTCAAGCGTGGTGGCGGTAGAAGCGTGGGCACAAATCACAATGACTTTTTCGCGTTTTAAGCTTTTGAGTAAATCGACCAACCAAGCAACGCGAGGGTCAAAACCCCACCATGAGCTGTCTTTACCTTCAAAGTCGCTGAACACTTGCTCAGGGAATAAAAACTGTCGTGCCTGATCATGACTGCTCAGTCCGGCACTGAACTTACTGGCCACGTTTAGAGCGGTGTTATATTGCTCAGGCATGGCCACTGGGTGGGGCAGTAACTGACGTTCAGGAAAACCTTCGATTCCATGACGGGTATTACGGAATAAAATGCGTCCGGTGCCATGGCGGTCTAGCAGCTGTTGTAGCAGTTGTTTCTTGGCGACATATTTGTCATGAACGGTGGCGGTTGAATTGATCACCGCCAGTGGGCCTTCGAGTTCTTCGGCAGATAAAATTTTGGCCAAATTGGCTTGGGCGGCTGCGTCAATGGTGTCGGCATCCATTAATTCGCCAGCAGTTTGGGCCACTGCTGAATAATTGCTTTCTTCGTCGACAAACTTTTGATAATCGTAAAAACGATCGGGGTCGAGCAGGCGTAAACGGGCAAAGTGACTTTGATGACCAAGCTGATCTGGGGTGGCGGTGAGCAGTATCAACCCTTTGATGGTTTTTGACAGGGTTTCGATGCGTTGATATTCCACTGACGGGTTATCTTGTTCCCACACCAAATGATGGGCTTCATCGACGATTAGCAAATCCCAATCGGCGGCGGCGGCCTGTTCAAACCACTGCTTTTTGGTTTTGAAAAATTCGAGGCTGACCAGCACCATTTGTTCTGTTTCAAATGGGTTGGATGCTTCGTTAACGGTTTCGTTGCAGCGTTCGAGATCAAAGATTGAAAAGTGGAGGTTAAAGCGGCGTAACATTTCAACCAGCCACTGATGCTGTAAATTTTCAGGGACCACAATCAACACCCGACTGGCGCGTCCGGTGATCACTTGCTGGTGAATAATCAAACCTGCTTCGATGGTTTTACCTAAACCCACCTCATCGGCCAATAATACCCTCGGTGCATAACGTTGGCCGACTTCTTGGGCAATATGTAACTGATGGGGAATTAATGAAGCTCTAGCACCCGCTAAACCCAATATTGGAGATTTTTGCTGTTTATTGACAAATTTCCAGCATTGATAGCGTAAGCCAAAACGTTCGAAGCGATCGATTTGACCCGCAAACAGCCGGTCTTGCGGATTATTGAAGGTAATAAAGTGGTCGAGCCGGGTTTCCATCAGGCTGATATCAGGCTGCTGGGTATCCATGCGAGTACCGCTGTAAATCACCAAACCATCGATTTCGTCGATGCTGGTGATAAGGAGTTTCCAGTCTTCCGCGCTTTTGACCGTATCACCGACGTTAAATATCACTCGGGTGATAGGGGCACCAGTATTGGCATATAATCGGGTCTCACCACTGGCAGGGAATAACATGGTGATCATCCTACCTTCGATGCCGACAATTGTTCCCAAACCTAAGTCTGATTCTGTATCACTAACCCAACGTTGGCCAAGCGCAAATGACATAAAACTCTCTCTGTAAGTATAAACGGCGGCTATGGTACTTGGAAACTTAGTAGGTTTCACCTGTTTATTCAAGTTACAGCAAAAGAATCCGGGCTAATTCGACCTAATTGCTTCAAAATCCTTTAAAAGCGTATTTATTGGCAATAATTCATTAGATATTAATAAAAATTGTCTAGACTTAAAATTATCCGTATTAAAACGAACAGTTGTTCAGGGTGGTTTATGGTCGAAGCAGGCAAGCAAACAAGTTCAACAAACAAAAAAATGTATGTGTTGGATACCAACATTTTACTTCACGAACCTTTCGCATTTTTATCCTTTCAGGAGCATGAAGTGGTCATTCCGATGACTGTGCTCGAAGAATTAGATCACATCAAAGACCGCAATAAAGACGTCAGCCGGGATGCCCGGGTGGCCATTAGAGCCCTTGAGGATATTCTCAGGGACGCAACCCCAGAAGATATGTTAACCGGTGTCGCATTACCAACCTCTCCTGACGGTGGCAAACCCACGGGTCATTTGCTCATCATCAATGATTATCAAATTACTAATGAGATGTCTGGTCTGCCCGGTGGCGAAAATGATAATAGAATCATTAATAGCGCGTTGTGGTTACAACAAAACAAGGCAAATAATCATGTGACCTTGGTCACCAAAGACATCAATATGCGCATCAAAGCCAAAGGCGCTGGATTGGATCGGGTCGAAGATTACCGCACCGATCAGCTGATTGATGATGTGCAATTTCTATATAAAGGGTATTGTGAAATGCCTGGTGACTTTTGGTCAACGGTCAAAGACTGTGACAGTGAAACCGTCGGCCGGGATACTTTTCATTCTATTGAACGTAAAATTTTCCCCCAAGCATTTGTGAATGAATACCTGCTTGATGAAACCAAAAGCTTTGCCGCCAGAGTGGTAGAAGTGGGTGTTGACACCATTAAACTGCTGGATTTAGGCCGAGAAAGACTGTTACATCGCACCGCTTGGGGAGTGACGCCGAAAAATATTTATCAGGCCATGGCGCTCAATGCGTTGTTAGATCCGCAATTAGATTTGGTGGTGCTGACCGGCCCGGCGGGCTGTGGTAAAACCTTGCTGGCATTGGCGGCAGCGTTGGAGTTGGTGATTGAAACCGGCATTTACGACAAGGTATTAGTGACCCGTAATACCCCGGAAATCGCCGAATCTATCGGTTTTTTGCCGGGCACCGAGGAGGAGAAAATGACCCCTTGGCTGGCGGCCATCACAGATACTTTAGAGGTGCTGCATAAAAGCGATGAGAACCCGCACAGCAGTGTCAGTTATATTATGGAGAAGGCCAACATTCAGTTTAAATCGGTTAACTTTATGCGTGGGCGCAGTATTCAAAACGCGATTGTTATTCTTGATGAAGCGCAGAATCTTACCGCTTCACAATTAAAAACCATTATTACCCGTTGTGGTGAAGGCACCAAAATCATTTGCTCAGGCAATCTGGCGCAAATTGACAGCAACTATCTCACCCCGGTCACTTCAGGGTTAACTTACATTGTTGAACGTTTTAAAGACTTTGAAGGTAGCGCGACGGTGAATTTGATTGGCGTGGTGAGAAGTCGTTTGGCGGCATTTGCTGAGTTGAATTTGTAGGGCGGGTGCGCCAAGCTGTTGAAAAAGTCCGCTTGACCGTAGGATGGGTAGAGCCTAAAGCGAAACCCATCAGAATTTGGCAATAAATGGTGATTTTTCGGCTATTTTTGCACAAATGATGGGTTTCGCTTCGCTCTACACCATCCTACGGCGTTCCTTCGTGGTCCCTTCAAGAAGTACCTGCTTTTTCAATGCCATATCGCGCCTTTGCTTCATCAGATAACTCTTGCCCAAGCGCGGTAAAGGATGCGATTAAATCAGGATCAAGCGTTTTATTAAATTCTGCTCTATTCTCGTTGGGGGTCGATAAATAATCTAACCATACTGATATAATATCTAGCAGCGATGAAACACCTGAGTGATTTATTCCTCTTTGCTCTGCCAGTATATCGGTGAGCAAATCAAACGGCACACCAATATTAATAAATTCAATCCAGAATAGCCGAATAGAAGCCTTTGTCGGTAGCGTCGGTTCGCTTGCGACGAGTTCAAATAACTGATTGGCGACGGTAAAAGCCTCACTGGTACTGCGGTGAGTATTATAATCCCACACCACATCGGCGAGTATTTGCACATTGCTTAAGCGATTGTTTTCGCCTTTGATATCATATCGCTTTAAATCGTCTAAAAGAGATTGCCAGCCTTGGTGTAACCCTTCTAAATTCATCACACAGCGAGCAAGCAGTCCCACTTCCCAAATGCTAGTACGATGATTATCTGGTAAGTCGACAATCATCTTCTTTGAACCGGTAAAATCTCCTAATTCAGCCAGTTTATTTGCAAGTTTGTTATACACAAACAAAGTCATGCCAAACTCTTCAATTTCAGTCACTTTACTTAACAGGCGAAATAACAACCGCAATGAATAAGTTTTACGGTTATATCTCCATAGTAATTCGGCAAATGCACACTCGAAATAAACACTTTGTGAGAGATTTTTAATACGGGAAATTGACTGGTTGAGACGTAGTAAATATTTGTAATCGCGAGTATTCATACCACTGGATTTTATTATTTTTTTAATAGAATACAGAACCTTCTTCAACTCGATGGTGGCATTATCTGGCTGTTGTGCAGCCACCCACAGGTGAAATGCGCGTAATGAATATTTAAGACTCGCTTTATAACGTTCACTGTCATTATCAAAACTAAAATCAGCGTTTTGCTCCATTATCAGGGCTAGCGCTCGAAAATTTGCAATAAGTGGATGTTTTTCCATCAATTGGAGTTCGTGCTTATGTTGTTTGCTGTAGTTATCTGTCTTTTCTTGCAGGTCAAAAAGAAGATTAATGTTGCTCTTCCAATCGACATCAGCAACATTTTTCGACATTAAGTTATAATAGAAAGCCGCTATGGCCAAAGGTTGTTGTATCGAAGCAATTAGGGCTAATAAATACTCCGAGTCTAAGTTTTCATACATTTGAGTACTTGCCGCAGCGGACAGGCGTAATGTTTCTATATAATCAGCCAATTCATTGTCGCTGTTAAATTGTTCACTGATTAAAACCATAAATTCAAATGGATTATCAATATCGTCATTTTCAGCGATTGCACTACCTAGCTCAATCAACTTATCGGTCGCTTGCAAGTGAATTGGTAATAGATCTAAGCCAATTTTTCTCTCCTGCAAGCCCATCTCCACCATGGTTCTTGCTTCGGGTTCAAAGCCTTGCTTTAAATAGGTATCGGCGAATTGCCATTTGTCTTTGAACAGGATGGTATCTGCCAGTAAATCAGCCAAAATAGTCAGCCTGGTATTTTGTTGTTGTCGCAAGTGACGCATACGATAAAACTGGCAGAATAACCGATCGGCGACCTGGTATTTGATGGCCTTTTCACCTTTAACCTTTTCGCCAATGATATAACCAAAATTAACCAGCCAGATAAAGGCTTTGGCGATGTCGCTTTGGTTGGCAGCCACTCGTTGAGCCAATTGAGTTTGTGAACAAGGTTCACCACCACGTATCAGTGCGTCGAATAATTTGCTCGATTTATCAGGGATTCTATCAAGCTGGGCGCGATAATAGTCGGTCATTTTATCCAGTGTACTTTCTAAATCAGCACTGGCGTCTAAAGGGTCCTGCCTTTCTAATAGCAGTGACGCCAGTATCGCCGCCACTCTGGCATTGCCGCCAGTAAAACGGCTATAGGCATCAATTCTGGCCAATTGACTGGCATCGGGTGTGCGATCGTCGACCGCGGCACGACGGATTAAATAGTCTCGATGTGCTTGCGGTGACCAAGGCATGATAGGGTGTTGTTCAAACTGGCAAAACAAACGATTGTCATAATTTTCATCAAAACTGCTGTCTACAGCGCTGGCCAATAACATAATGCGCGGTTCATTCTCCAGCATCCGCCTTAATTTTGAACCATTAGCAGCGCTGTCAAACGCTCGATTGAGTAACTGGTCAAAGTTTTCGACCCCAATAACAATCAAGTCACTGGTCGTGGCGTTGAGTAACGCGTTTAGCGCGGGTTGCCAAGCTTCGTCAGAGTCGCTTTGTCGCCAAGCTGAAGCCGCACCGAAATCATCGCTTTGATCTGATTCATCCGCCAATAAGTGGCGCACTTCGTCTAAAAACTCATCGGGGGCAAAAATATTGCGTAACTCTTCTGGCATCAATACATAAGTGATATTTAATGCTTGCCACTTTTGCTGTAACGTTTGCACCGAACGTAAAAAAAATGATTTTCCCGCGCCACGGGGACCCGTGATTAACCAGTGTTTGCTGGCCACTTTGTTTTTGACCCGTGTTTCTATGGCTCGCTCAAATGTGTTTAATAGGTCGTTTTGCGCAGTACTCAAGGCCAATATCGTGTCATCATCCATTTGTCTTGGATTGAACCAGGAGATGTTCGATTTTTGATTCATGCGATACCTCTTGAAGCACGCCACCACTTGCGAATTAAGTGTAAACTGACGTAATCTTGAACGTCGAGATAATGCGCTTCACCGCCAGATTGTTGAAAACGAAAGAGTGCTTCTTTAACGACTTGGGTTTTACCTGTACGACGAAGACCAGTTAACAACACACTTTTATTTTGCCGTAACTGTGTCAATATACGTTCAAGCTCCGCGTCTCTGAACATGAATTGGGGATTATGGATTAATTTAGTGGTCATTTTGCTGGTCGCTCTATTCGTTCAAATTCATATGAATTATAGTTCATATGAATGGCAACTCATAGTAGAAATTAGGAATTTTTATTGATTCATCACCCCGGCAACCGTACCCTAAACGTGGTGCCAACCCCTGGTTCAGACTCCACCAACAACTCTCCAGCATGTTTTTGCACAATACCAAATGAAATCGATAAGCCCAATCCAGTACCGTCAACCCCTTTAGTGGTATAAAACGGTTCGAATAATTTGTTTTTGGTTTCTTCGTCCATACCACTGCCGTTGTCAGTGACAAATATCTCTGTTTGGAATTCTGGATGGTCTTTTATTGCGCAGCAACCAATGGTGATTTTGCCCATGGTCCTGTCTTCAAGGCTGACTTGGGGGCCTAGGTGTTGCTCTTTGATGGCATCGCAGGCATTGACGATAAGATTCATAAATACCTGGTTGAGTTGGGCAGGGTAACATTCTAGTTCGGGGCTATAGGCAAAATCAGTGACAAATTCTGCGACGTCAAAGTATTTGGTCTGAATTAAATGAATGGTAGAGGTGAGTAAGTCGGTAATGTGAACCGACTTTTTGTCGGCAGCGTCGAGTTGACTAAACGCCCTTAAATCTTTAACGATGACTTTGATCCGTTCAGTACCATTTTTGATGGTGTCGATGTGTTTAAATAACGGAATAAATTGTTGGTTAAAATGTTCGAGAATGGCCTCATCGGCATCATCTGAAGCCAATTGCAGCAATGATTTTTTAAACCGAGCGAGATCAATTTCGAGGTTTTGGGTGCTAACATGGACAAAGTTGGTCGGGTTATTGATTTCGTGTGCGACGCCTGCGGTCAGTATCCCCAGTGAGGCCATCTTCTCGGATTGCACCATTTGATGTTGGGTGGCAATGATTTCTCGATTTTTCTGTTCGAGGGTGACGGTGCGTTCAGCCACTTTGTCTTCGAGGTGGCGATTGATATCCAGTAGTTTGAGGTGAGTTTCAATCCGGGCCAATAACTCATGTTTGGCCACCGGTTTGTTGAGGTAGTCATTGGCACCGACTTCAAAACTCTGCAACATGTCAATTTGCTGGTTTTTGGCGGTTAAGAAAATCACTGGTAAATCATTGACCGGAAAAGTCTCGCGGATTTTTTCGCAAACCTGATAACCGGAGATTTTCGGCATCATTATATCCAACAGCACTAAGTCAAATGGGCCATAATGGTCAATGGCGTGTAATGCTTCTTCACCACCGCCAGCTTCAACCAGTTGGTAATTCTGCGCTGACAAATGGTTGCGCAATACCAGCCGGTTAATGGGCTCATCATCGACCAGTAATAATCGAAAAGTGCCGTCATTGTTAGCGGTGTTATTGGCATTATCAGAATTGGCTTGGTCAATATCGTCTGCTTCACTATTTTGTTCTGCATCGCGTCGTAGCTGGTTTATTCGGTGTAATGCTAGATTGGTGCTGCTGTCGGCCTGTGGTTTTTCATCGGTGATGGCCAAGGTAAAGCTGAACGTCGAACCTTCTCCTACCGTGGATTCGACCGCAATCTCACCGCCATGGAGGTTGACCAATTCTTTGCTCACCGCCAGACCCAAACCGGTGCCGCCGTAACGTCGGGTAGCACTGCCTTGCACTTGTTCGAACGATTTAAAAATGTGCTCGAATTGGTCTTGAGCAATACCAATACCCTGGTCGCTGATACTCACTTTTAGTTGATTATCATGGCGCTCAGCCGACACGGTGACGCTGCCCTGATCGGTAAACTTAATGCCGTTACCCACCAGGTTATAAAGAATTTGTTGTAATCGTTCTTCATCGGCATAGACGGCGGGTAGGTCAAGGGGGATAGCATTGGTTAAAGTGAGCTTTTTATCGCCAGTGAGGTGATGCGATAACGCGAGTACGACATCAGTGAGGTTATGCAGGTCGACCGGTTGCTGGTTTAAGGTTAAAGAGTGACTGTCGAGTTTGGCAAAATCAAGGATATCATTGATCAGATTGGATAAACGTCGACCACTGGACACCACCATTGATAACTGCTGATTGGCCCGGCTGGGCAATTTCCCGGCAACACCGTCAATTAATGACTCGGTCAAGCCGATAATGCCATTGAGTGGGGTGCGTAATTCATGAGAGGTATTGGCCAAAAACTCGTCTTTGAGCTTATCGACTTGTTTGAGTTGCATCAGCATGGTGTGTTCGTCGGCAGCTTTTCTGCGCTCATTGATGAGTTTGACCACCAATAGGGTGAGTGCAGCTAATATCAGCAGATAAATTGAATATGCCCAGCCACTTTTCCACGGTGGTGGCAAAACGTTGATTTGCAATGACTTGCCTTGTTCATTCCAATAACCGTCCTGGTTGCTGGCTTTAATGCGCAGGGTGTAATCCCCGGCGGGTAAATTAGAGTAGGTGGCCCGGCGGTTTTTGGCATCGGTGGTTATCCAGTCATCGTCTTGTCCTTCGAGTTTATAGGCATATTGGTTTTTCATTGGGTTGGCAAAGTGCAATGCGGCGAATTCGAAGGATATTAGGTTTTGCTTGTGGGTGAGCGTGAGCAGTTCTAGTTGGTTAATGGCTTTGGGCAAGCCGAATTGGCTGTCATCGTTTTTGTTACTGGCTTTATCTGAAGGGTCATTGGCCTCAATGGGCACTGATTGATTGGCGAGCAGAAAATCGGTTAATACCACGTCAGGTATTTGCTGGTCATCTTGAATGGTGTGTGGCAAGAAACGGTTAAAGCCGTTAATACCGCCAAAAAACAATTCACCGTCAGGACTTTTAAAATGCGATCCAAAAGTGAATTCATTACTTTGCAGACCATCGTTTATATCAAAATTTTTGAATGTTTTGCTGGCCAGATTAAATTTGCTCAGGCCATTGAAAGTGCTGATCCACAAGTTGGCCGAATCATCTTCGAGAATCCCAAAAACATTGTCGTTGGCTAGGCCGTCTTTCTCTCGATAGTGAGTGAAAGTGTCAGATTGATCATCGAACAGGTTTAACCCACCTCGGGTGCCAACCCAAATGTTGCCGTTGCTATCTTCATAAATGGTGTTGACATCATTATGGCTTAAACTGCGGGGGTTTGATTGCTGATGCTGGTAGGATTTAAATTGTTCGGTTTGGCGGTCAAATAAATTCAATCCGTCGAACGTGGTCACCCATAATCTTTGCTGCGAATCTTCGATGATGGTTTTAATGATCTTACTGCTTAGGCTGTGGTTTTCAGTCCCTTGGCGAGTGGTTTGGTGAGCGTAGCGTTTAAAGCGTTGATGTTCGGGTTGGTATTTATTCAGCCCACCACCAAAAGTGCCCACCCACAGGGCCTTATGGCTATCTTCAAAGATGGATATGACGGCATTATGGCTCAGACTATGGGGATTTGATGGCTGATGTTTAAAATGAATAAAGCTGTTGCTGTCTCGGTTGTATTGGCTCAGGCCACCGCCACTGGTGCCTACCCATAATAAACCGGCGCTGTCGCTATTGATGGATAACACCCGGTTATGACTTAAACTGCCGGGGTCTGTCGCTGAGTGTTTGAAATGAACAAAACGTTGTTTTTTTGCCTGGTACTGATTTAACCCGTCGGAAGTACCCATCCAAAGTACACCGTTGTTATCTTGATGGATGGACCTGACCGTGTTTGCACTTAAGCTTTCTGGGTCTGATGGTTGGTGCTTAAAATGGCCAAAGCGTTGTCTTTGGGTATCGAGTTTACTAAGTCCTCCATCATCAGTGCCAATCCACAGGGCACCCTGATTATCTTCTAGGAGGGCGAAAATAGTATTGCTGCTCAAACTATAAGGGTCTGCATGATTATGGTCAAAGTGGTTAAATTGCTGTTTTTCTGCGTTATATTGGTTGAGTCCACCGAGCCAAGTACCCACCCAGAGGGAACCTTTACTGTCGATATAGATATTTTCAATATTATCTTTGGCTAAGTCTTTGCCTAAATCTTTGCCTAAGTTATGTCCGTCTGAATCAAGCAGCTTAAAAGGAATAAAATGTTGTTTTTTTGCATCAAATCGATTTAACCCGTCTTCGGTGCCGACCCAAAGCGTGCCGCTTGTGTCTTGGGCAATGGCTTTGACCCGGTTATGACTTAAACTATTACTTAAACTAAACGGTTTTGTTGGATCATGGATAAAATGACTAAAACTTTGCTGCTTGCGGTTATAACGGTCGAGACCAGCCGTAGTGCCAACCCAGATATTGTCGTGTGAATCTTGGAAGACGCTGATGACTTGGTTATGGCTCAAGCTGTCAGGGTCTGTCTTTTGGTGTTTATAATGGCTGAACTGATTGGATGATGGGTCGTAGTGATTTAATCCACCACCTGTGGTACCAATCCATAAGTGGCCTTGATTGTCTTCGGCGATGGCGTTAATGTTGTCATTGCTGAGGCTGTGGGCGTTTGATGGGTCGTGTTGAAAACGCGTAAAACGTTGCTTCTCGGCATCAAAGCGGTTTAGTCCGCCGCCAAAAGTGCCGACCCAAAGGGTGCCCTTTGAATCTTCATAGAGGGTTTTGGTGAAATTATGTGAAATTGAGTATGGGTCTTGTGGGTCGTGGCGAAATACCTTGAAGCTGTAACCATCATAACGATTGAGGCCATCTTCGGTGGCAAACCATAAAAAACCTTGGCGGTCCTGAAGAATGCTCTTGACCGTATTTTGCGATAATCCATCTTTAATGGATAAACGGTCAAAATGGATCACAGGTCCGCCAGCCAAAGCTGTAAAAGTACAGAGCAAAATAAGCAAAGCAATCATCAAGCGCATGGGGTTATTTTTCTTCGCTGTGTCGGTGATTCCGGGGTTATTCAAGCATAACATTGTCGCGCGTTATTTCGTATCAATTACTTCAAATTTACGATATCTGTTCAGCGCACTCATTTTTAGCACCATAACGGCGTTACTTTTGACCTCAAATAAGTGACTTCAGAGGTCATCTTGAGACAACGGCAAAATCACCCGAAAAGTGGTGCCAACCTCAGGCACTGATTCAACAATCAAATCACCGCCATGTTTTTGTACAATGCCATAAGAAATCGACAAACCTAAATCGGTGCCTCCACCAACGTCTTTGGTGGTATAAAATGGCTCAAATAACTTGATTTTGCTTTCTTTGCTCATACCGCAGCCATTGTCACTAATGGCGACAGACACGGTATCGCCCAATCGCTGGCAACGAATAGTGATTTGCCCCTTAGTGGCCTCATCTTGCTGTTGTTCTCTTTCCTCACTTTTTTTAGCCTCAATGGCATCACAGGCATTGACGATCAAATTCATAAACACTTGATTCAGCTCAGCGGGATAACAATATAACTCTGGGGTGGCGGTGAAATCAGTGACAAAAGTGGCGACGTCAACATATTGCGTCTGTACCAGATGGATGGTCGATTGTAGTAAATCGGTGATCTTAACGATTTTTTGTTCGGCACCATCGTGTTGAGTAAACGCCCTTAAATCTTGGACAATGGTGGTGATCCGATGAGTGCCATCTCTAATGATATCGAGATGGGTATGTAGCGGGATAAATTTGTTTTTGAAAGTCTCTAAAATCGCTTCGTCGGCATCATCACCCACGAGGTTAAACAAGAATTTCTCAAAACGGTTTAGATCGGATTCAAGGTTTTGGGCACTGACATGAACAAAGTTGGTCGGGTTATTGATTTCATGGGCAACGCCTGCGGTTAAAGTGCCTAACGATGCCATTTTTTCCGCTTGCAGCAGTTGTTGTTGCGCAGCGAGGATCTCGTGATTTTTTTGTTTCACCTCATGGTTTCTTTGCTCTAGTCTGGAAGTTCGTTCGGCGACTTTACGTTCGAGTTGTAAATTGAGCGCATGTTCATCATCAATTTTCTTTTGCTGTGAATGGGCCCAGGCATAAATTAGGCTGGCAATAAACAAGCCATAGAGTGAATAAGCCCACCAAGTTTTCCACGGTGGCGGTGAAATAATGATGTTGAGTGATTTACCCTGGGTATTCCAGTAACCATCGGTGTTGCTGGCTTTGATGCGCAAAGTGTATTGACCAGCGGGGATATTGGTAAAGGTGGCGCGGCGATTTTGGGCATCGGTATATACCCAGTCTGTGTCCTGGCCTTCGAGCTTATAAGCGTATTGGTTATGCTTAGGGTTGGTAAAATGTAAGGCGGCAAATTCGAATGAGATCAGATTTTGCTGGTGCGTTAGCGACAACTCGTTCAGGGCATCGACGGCTTTAGTTAGGCTGAATAAGGGCGTTTTGCTGCGACCATTGATATTCAATGGATCGATGGGCACTGATTTATTGGACAGCAAAAAATCGGTTAACACCACCGGGGGAGGTTGGGTATCATCTTGAATATTGCTGGGAAAAAAGCGGTTAAAGCCATTAATGCCACCAAAAAACAACTCTCCCTGGGCACTGGCAAACCGAGCGCCCTGATTAAATTCATTACTTTGTAGGCCGTCGTTGGTATCAAAATTACGAAAAGTTTGATTCTGCGGATTAAAGCGGCTTAGGCCCTTATTGGTGCTGAGCCATAAGTTGGCGGATTTATCTTCAAGAATGGCGTAGATAATGTCGTTGGGCAGGCCGTCTTGTTTTCGGTAGTGTTTGAATGTTTGTGATTGGGCATCAAATTTGTTCAATCCCCCCTCAGTGCCGACCCAAAGCGTACCTTTACTGTCTTCATAAACGGCTTTGACCGTGTTATGGCTCAAGCTGGTGTTATCTGTCGGGTTATGCACAAAGGAAGTAAAACGCGCTGTTTGGCCATCAAATCGATTGAGTCCGCCATGCGTGCTGATCCACAGGGTGCCTTTACGGTCTTCAAAGATGGCGTTGATGGTATCGTTACTGAGGCTGTGAGGGTTGTCCGGTTGGTGTTGATAACGACTGAAATCTTCGGATTGTGGGTGGTATCGATTCAGTCCACCGCCATAGGTGCCAATCCACAAGGTGCCGTTGCGGTCTTGATGAATGGCGTATACCGCATCATTGCTGAGACTACGAGGATTACTGGGGTTGTGTTTGAAATGGCTGAAATCACCGCTTTGCGGATGATAGCGGTTTAAGCCACTGCCTTGGGTGCCAACCCAGAGGGTGCCTTGACTATCTTCATGAATCGCCCAAACACTGCTGTCACTGAGGCTGCGGGGGTTATCCGCTGAGTGTTTGAAGTGGCTGAATTGACCAGCTTCACTATTTTGTGAGTTTGCTGACGTTAGCAGGTTTAAGCCATCGCTGGTGCCGACCCACAGGTTGGTTTTTTGGTCGATATACAAGGCCAATACATCACGATCACTGAGGCTCTGAGGGTCTGATGGCTGACGGGTGAAATGGTTGAAGTTTTGTCTGTTGGTGTCGAGCTTGTTTAATCCACCGCCATGGGTGCCAATCCATAGCGCGCCTTGTTGGTCTTCATGGATGGCAAAAACCGTATTGTTGCTCAGGCTATGGGGGTCGGCGATGTCTGAAGTGAAATGGCTAAACCGTTGTTGTAGTGGGTCATAGCGGTTAAGTCCGCCGCTCCAAGTGCCCGCCCAAAGTATACCGGTGGAATCGAGATAGAGGCTGCTGACATCGTTATCGCTTAAACTATGGCGGTTGGCGTCTTGGTGTTTAAAGCGACTGAAACGTTCGCTGGCGCTATCAAAGTGATTTAGACCGTCCATGGTGCCAAGCCAAAACGACCCTTTGGCCCCCTGAACAATGGCACTAATATTATTGTGACTTAAACTGTGCGGGTTTGCCGGGTCGTGACGGAAATGGCTAAAATCTTGTTGTTTGGGGTCAAAGCGGTCAAGGCCGCCGCTGGTGCCAACCCACAGTACACCATTGTCATCTTCATGAATGGCCCAGACCTTGTCGTGACTGAGGCTGGTGTGGTCGTTATCGTCGTGTCGATAATGAGTTAATTGTCCTGATGACGGATCAAGCTTATTGAGCCCGCCGCCGTAGGTACCGACCCACAAATCGCCATGGCGGTCTTGCTTAATCGACTTAATGTTGTTGTGGCTCAGGCTGTAAGGGTCTGATGGGTGATGTTTAAAATGAATAAAACGTTCGCTGGTGGCATTAAACAGATTTAGGCCACTGGCGCGAGTGCCGACCCATAAACGTCCTTGTCGGTCTTTATAAAGGGTGTTGATTGAATTGCCTGAAATCGAATTGGGGTCGTTTGGGTTGTGGCGAAATACCTTGAAGGTATAACCGTCATAGCGGTTAAGGCCATCTTGAGTGGCAAACCATAAAAACCCCTTATTGTCTTGGACAATGTTGGTGACGCTGTTTTGTGACAAACCTTGGTCAAGAGAGAAACGCTCAAAATGCGTAACAGGCCCTGCGGCGAACGCAGTAACACTGTAGAACAAAATGAGCAGGGCAATCATCAATCGCATCGGGGTAGAGGGTCTCGTTGTTTATTGTTAAATATTAAGGAATTAAAATTAAATAAAACCAGCTATAGAATGACGTAGGGTGGTCACGCTTTTTGTGCCCACGCGTGACGCACCAGCCAAAGGCAGGCCCTGAACAAAGTGACCGCCAGTGACGCACCAGCCAAAGGCAGGCCCTGAACAAAGTGACCGCCAGTGACGCACCAGCCAAAGACAGGCCCTGAACAAGGCGATATTCCAGACTACCACATACATTCGGATATTATTTAATGATGATTCCTAAGTGTCAGGTCTTGCGCCACAGTTTAGCGCATTGGTCGATTAGAAGGTAGTAGCTGGAGGCACAGGACAATGCTAGTATTGTCCTCTTTTACTTAATTGACGTAAATTATATGCTGGATAAGTTATTTAAATTAACCGCCAATGGCACAGACATTAAAACAGAAGTGATCGCCGGGGTGACGACCTTTTTGACCATGGCTTATATCATTGTGGTTAATCCGGGCATGTTATCGGCCGCTGGGATGGATTATGGCGCGGTGTTTACCGCCACTTGTATTGCTGCTGCGATTGGCTCGTTGATTATGGGATTATTGGCCAATTACCCGATTGCTTTGGCACCGGGCATGGGGGTAAATGCCTTTTTCGCCTTTGTGGTGGTCAATCAGATGGGCCATAGCTGGCAGGTCGCGCTGGCGGCAGTGTTTTTCTCTGGTTTGATTTTTTTGCTGTTAAGCCTGTTTAAAGTTCGCGAATGGATTGTTAACAGCATTCCCAAAACGTTGCGCTTTGGTATTTCTGCCGGGATTGGTTTTTTTCTCGCGTTGATCGCCTTAAAAAATGTCGGCATTATCGTTGATAGCCCAGCGACATTGGTTTCTATGGGTAATCTATTAGCGCCCGCCAGTTTATTAACCGCCTTTGGTTTCTTTTTGATTTGCGCGCTGGCCTATCGTAAAGTCACTGGTGCGGTGATGATTGGCATTGTGTTGACTACCGTTGCGGCGATGTTGTTGGGTCTGACAGAATTTAAAGGCTTTATGGCCGCGCCACCGAGCCTAGCGCCAACGTTTATGGCGATGGATTTGGCCGCGGTGCTGGATGTGAGTTTGATTGGCATCGTCTTCACCTTTTTGTTTGTTGATTTGTTTGACACTTCTGGGACGCTGATTGCGGCAGCCCATCGGGGCAATCTGCTGGATAAGCAGGGTCGTTTACCTCGCCTTAAACGCGCCTTAATGGCTGACAGTATTGCCACCATGAGTGGTGCCGTGCTTGGCACCTCAACCACCACCAGTTATATCGAGAGCACCGCGGGTATCAGTGCCGGTGGTCGCACCGGGTTAACTGCTGTGGTGGTGGCGATATTATTTTTGTTGAGTTTATTCTTTGCCCCACTGGCAGCCATTGTGCCCGCCTGTGCCACTGCGCCTGCGTTGTTATACGTCGCGGTGTTAATGTCTGGCGGATTATCGTATATCGAATGGGATGATATCACCGAAGCAGCCCCTGGGGTGATCACAGCGCTGATGATGGCCTTCACCTTTTCAATTGCCAACGGTATTGCCGCCGGGTTTATCAGTTATGCGGCGATTAAATTGCTCAGTGGTAAATTTAAAGATTTGAATGCGAGTGTGTTGGTGATAGCGGGATTGTTTGTGGTTAAGATTATTTGGATTGGCTAATGGTGCGTGCGCACCCTACGACGATACTTTCGGGGGTTATATCAAACCGTCAAAAACAAAAAAAAGCCCCCATTCTCGCGAGCGAGAATGGGGGCTTTTTTACCATATTTAACGGCGCAGCCGGAAAATATTTAAAGAGCCGCTTTTAGCAAGTCAACTTTGTCAGTGTTTTCCCATGGGAATTCTGCACGACCGAAGTGACCGTAAGCTGCTGTCGCTTGGTAGATTGGACGTTTAAGATCTAACATCTTAATCAGGCCATGTGGACGCAATTCGAAATGCTCGCGAACCAATGCAATCAAGGTATCTTCTGATACTTTACCAGTGCCGAAGGTCTCAACGCTGATTGAAGTTGGTTCAACCACACCGATGGCATAAGATACTTGGATTTCACAACGGTCTGCTAAACCCGCAGCAACGATATTCTTTGCCACGTAACGTGCAGCATAAGCCGCTGAACGGTCAACCTTTGAGGGATCTTTACCAGAGAAAGCACCGCCACCGTGACGGGCCATGCCGCCATAAGTGTCTACGATGATTTTACGACCCGTCAAACCACAATCGCCCATGGGGCCACCGATAACAAAACGACCGGTTGGATTGATGTGGAATTTGGTGTCTTTAGTGATCCATTCTGCCGGCAATACTGGCTTGATGATGGTTTCCATCACGGCTTCTTGTAAGTCAGCCAAAGAAACACTTTCGTCATGCTGAGTTGACAATACCACCGCATCGATACCGACCGGGCGACCATCTTCATAAGCAAAAGTCAGCTGACTTTTCGCATCAGGACGTAACCAAGGTAAAATGCCTTCTTTACGTACTTGTGCTTGCTTCTTCACCAAAAGGTGTGAATATTCAATCGGTGCAGGCATCAATGACTCTGTTTCGTTACAAGCATAACCAAACATTAAACCTTGGTCGCCAGCGCCTTGCTCGTCTGGTTCGGCACGGTCAACACCTTGATTGATATCAGGAGATTGTTTACCGATGGTATTTAACACTGCACAAGAATCAGCATCAAAACCCATATCTGAGCTGGTGTAACCAATTTCACGTATAGTTTTACGGGTGATTTCTTCGATATCAACCCAGGCAGAGGTGGTGATCTCACCGCCAACCATCACCATTCCGGTTTTTACATATGTTTCACAGGCAACACGCGCCATGGTGTCTTGTTCCAGGATGGCGTCAAGTACGGCATCTGAAATCTGATCTGCGATTTTATCTGGGTGACCCTCAGAAACTGATTCTGAGGTAAATAAACGTCTGGCCATATTTAGGTTTCTCTATTCTTTAATGATTATAACGCTGTTGCAGCGAATGACAGTTGCTGCTGAAATATTGGGGTTATTCTAAGACATTATCCAGGGCTATGTATAGCACTATTTACGTCCAGACGGCTAAAAAAATGTAAACGAGCGTGAACAAGTGAGCGTGATTGGTTACTTTTGGTCTATCGACGAGCGTTTTTTAGTGGTATGTAGGTAAAAAAGTAACGAATTGTGCATTTTTATTTGCTTCATGGTTAGGGTTAAGCGAGAATACGCGCAGTTTTTCAACTGTCTTTTTTGCAAGTAGCCTTATAGAGTCCAATCCAATCAGGAGCAATAATGTCATCTCGTCAAGAATTAGCCAATGCCATCCGTGTACTTAGTATGGACGCCGTTCAAAAAGCCAACTCAGGTCACCCCGGTGCGCCGATGGGAATGGCCGATATTGCTCAGGTATTATGGTGTGATTTTCTTAGTCATAATCCCGCCAATCCAAACTGGGTTGACCGTGATCGCTTTGTGTTGTCCAATGGGCATGGTTCAATGCTTATCTACTCTTTATTACACCTTAGTGGTTATGACCTTTCAATCGATGATTTGAAGAATTTCCGTCAATTACATTCAAAAACCCCGGGGCATCCAGAATATGGTTATGCGCCAGGTATTGAAACCACCACCGGACCATTAGGACAAGGCATCTCCAATGCTGTGGGTATGGCGATTGCTGAGAAATCTCTGGCTGCGCAGTTTAACCGTGACGATTTTGATATTGTTGATCACCATACTTATACTTTCCTTGGTGATGGTTGTTTGATGGAAGGTATTTCACACGAAGCTTGTTCACTGGCGGGCACGCTGGGATTGGGCAAATTGATTGCGTTTTGGGATGACAACGGCATTTCTATTGATGGCAACGTCGAAGGCTGGTTCAGCGATGATACGCCAAAACGCTTTGAAGCCTATGGCTGGCATGTGATTGCAGATGTTGACGGTCACGATCCGGCAGCGATTAAAGCGGCTATCGAAGCGGCGCAGTCTGAAACAGCCAAACCGACCATGATTTGCTGCAAAACCGTGATTGGTTTTGGTTCACCGAATAAATCTGGCACTCACAATTGCCACGGCGCCCCATTAGGTGTTGACGAAATCAAAGCGGCTCGCGAATTTTTAAACTGGTCACATGACGCTTTTGTTATCCCTGATGATATCTACAACGAGTGGAACGCCAAAGCTGATGGCAGTGATAAAGAAGCCGTTTGGGGTGAGAAGTTTGCCGGATATGCCAGCAAATACCCTGAATTGGCTGCTGAATATAGCCGTCGTATGAGCAATGAATTGCCACAAAATTGGGCGACTGAATCACAAGCCTATATCGACAAGCTGCAAGCTAATCCTGAGAAAATCGCTACCCGTAAAGCCTCACAAAACTGCCTTAATGCATTTGGTCCGTTATTGCCAGAGTTTATGGGCGGCTCTGCTGACTTGGCTGGTTCTAACCTGACGATATGGTCTGGTTCTAAAGGTTTAACCGCAGATGATGCCAGCGGCAACTATATCTATTACGGTGTGCGTGAGTTTGGTATGTCGGCGATCATGAACGGTATCGCTTTACATGATGGTTTTGTGCCTTACGGTGCCACCTTCCTGATGTTTGTTGAATATGCCCGCAACGCGGTTCGTATGGCAGCATTGATGAAGCAGCGCAGCATTTTTGTTTATACCCATGATTCTATTGGTTTGGGCGAAGATGGTCCAACTCACCAAGCGGTTGAGCAGGTTGCTTCTTTGCGCTTAACCCCTAACTTGAATAACTGGCGTCCGTGTGACCCGGTTGAATCTGCTGTTGCGTGGAAGTCTGCGATTGAACGTCAAGATGGTCCTACCTCATTGATTTTTACCCGCCAGGGATTACCACAGCAACCGCGTACTGCTCAGCAGGTTGCTGATATTGCCCGTGGTGCTTATGTATTGTCTGATGATGAAGACACTGCTGACGTATTGTTGATTGCCACTGGTTCTGAAGTTGAACTGGCGATGCAAGCTGCGCTGACATTACGTGAGCAAGGCCGCAAAGTTCGAGTGGTTTCAATGCCTTCTACCGATGTATTTGATGCCCAAAGCGCTGAATATAAAGAATCTGTGTTGCCAGCAAATGTGACTAACCGAGTTGCGGTTGAAGCCCTGATTGCTGATTACTGGTATAAGTATGTTGGCCTCAATGGTAAAATTATTGGTATGACGACATTTGGCGAGTCAGCACCTGCCAATGAGTTGTTCGAATACTTCGGCATTACCACTGAGAAAGTGGTAGAAGCTGCTGCATCGTTCTTCTAAAGTTTTAATGGGTATAATGATTATAGGCAGAGTCTGATGGCTCTGCCTGTTTTGCTTGAGGGTTAGATATTCATGGCAATCAGAGTTGCAATCAACGGATTTGGCCGCATTGGTCGTAATATTTTGCGCGCTTTATATGAAAGTGGCCGCAATGATGCTATTCATGTGGTGGTGATCAATGAGTTGGCCGAGCCACAAGCCATCGCTCACTTGTTAAAATATGATACCGCCCATGGTCGTTTTAACCATCTTGTTGGCTTAACCGGCGATATGCTGAATGTGGCTGGCGATGATATTGCGCTAGTGGCTGAGCCACAGTTGAACCGCTTGCCTTGGCATCAGTTTGATATTGATGTGGTGCTCGATTGCACCGGTATTTACGGTTCTCGTGAAGATGGCCAGATGCATCTTGAGCGGGGAGCGAAAAAAGTCATTTTTTCCCATCCTGGCGCATCCAATCTAGATGCCACCATTATTTATGGTATCAATGATGACACTTTGCGCGCAGAGCATCAGATGATTTCAAATGGCTCATGTACTACTAATTGTATTGTGCCAGTGATTAAAGCACTCGATGATGCTTTTGGCATTGAAAGTGGCACCATAACTACCATTCATGCGTCGATGAATGACCAGCAAGTGATTGATGCTTATCATAAAGATTTGCGTCGAACCCGCGCTGCCAGTCAGTCGATTATTCCTGTGGATACGCAGTTGGCGGTGGGTATTGAGCGTATTATGCCCAAATTTATTGGCCGTTTTGAAGCCATCGCAGTGCGAGTGCCGACCATTAATGTGACCGCGATGGATTTGAGTGTGACCTTAAATACCGATGTCAGCATTGAACAGGTTAATTTGGCCATTCGCAACGCCTGTTATGGCGTGCTTGAAGGCATTTTAGATTACACCGAAGAGCCGCTGGTATCGATTGATTTTAATCATGATCCGCATTCAGCGATTGTCGACGGTAACCAAACCAGAGTCAGCCATAAACGGTTGGCGAAGTTATTGGTCTGGTGTGATAATGAATGGGGTTTTGCCAACCGAATGCTAGATACCACCGAAGCTTTAATGCGTGTTAAGTAAAAAATAGTGTAACTGTTCAGCGTGATTAGATTTTGCTCCAGAACAAGGCATTTTCGCACGGAAAATAGGCGCATATAGGTCATGTGTAACTGTTTGAGTACGAAAATAACGCCGTAATGGTGCGAAAGATGAGTGCGCTGAATAGTTACTAATTATATAAAGAGGGTTTTGTATGTCTGTTATTAGAATGGCTGATTTGGATTTAGCAGGTCAGCGGGTATTGATTCGCCAAGACCTGAATGTGCCAGTAAAAGATGGCAAAGTCAGCTCAGATGCTCGAATCAGGGCATCTTTACCGACCATCAAACTGGCGCTAGACGCTGGTGCTAAAGTGATGGTGATGTCTCACCTTGGCCGACCGGTTGAGGGCGAGTTTAATGCTGAGTTCTCTTTGCAACCTGTGGTGGATTATCTTAACGATGCGCTAGATGTGCCAGTGCGTTTGGTGAGTGATTATCTCGACGGGCTAAGCCTTGAAGGGACTAGCAGCGAAGCCAATGAATTGGTGATTTTTGAAAACGTGCGTTTTAACGTTGGCGAAAAGAAAAACAACGACCAACTGGCGCAAAAAATGGCGGCTTTATGTGATGTTTACGTGATGGATGCCTTTGGCACTGCCCATCGCGCTCAGGCATCTACTCATGGGGTGGCAAAATATGCCCCTGTTGCTTGTGCAGGCCCGTTACTGTCTGGTGAACTTGAAGCACTGGGCAAAGCGTTGGATAACCCGAAACGTCCTATGGTGGCGATTGTCGGTGGTTCAAAAGTATCCACCAAATTGACTGTGCTGGATGCGTTATCAGGTATTGTTGACCAGTTAGTGGTGGGTGGTGGTATTGCCAACACTTTTATCGCCGCAGCAGGTCATAACGTGGGTAAATCATTATATGAAGCGGATTTGGTCGACGAGGCCAAACGTTTAACCGCGGTAGCGCAGGGCAATAATGGTGATATTCCGGTACCAACCGATGTTGTGGTGGCGACAGAATTTGCCGAAACGGCAACTGCGACGTTAAAATCGGCGGCTGATGTGGCAGATAACGAAATGATTTTTGATATTGGTCCTGATTCTGCGGCGGCACTGGGTGATATTTTACGTGATGCGGGTACTATCGTGTGGAACGGTCCGGTGGGCGTTTTTGAATTTGATCAGTTTGGTGCAGGCACCAAAGCGATTGCCCAGGCGATTGCGCAAAGTGATGCATTTTCGATTGCTGGTGGTGGCGACACCCTAGCAGCGATTGATAAATATGGTGTTGCCAGTGAGATATCGTATATCTCGACTGGTGGCGGCGCGTTTTTAGAATTTCTCGAAGGCAAAAAATTGCCTGCGGTAGAGATTTTGGAAGCTCGGGCAAAAGCCTAATATCGTGTAGTAATGTAACTGTTCAGCGTGCTTAGATTTTGCTTCAGAACAAGGCATTTTCGCACGGAAAATAGGCGCATATAACCATATGTAACTGTTTGAGTACGAAAATAACGCCGTTATGGTGCAAAAGATGAGTGCGCTGAATAGTTACTTCGTAATAAAATTTCAAACCTCATGCAGGATGACAATAGAAATTGGATTCTGAATGATGTCTTTAAAAGTATATAGAATGGGCCTAAGCCCGTCGTTTATAGATAAGTGGAGATAAAAAAATGGCTTTAATTTCAATGCGACAGGTGCTGGATCATGCGGCTGAGCATGACTACGGCGTACCAGCGTTTAATGTCAATAACCTTGAGCAGATGCGTGCCATCATGATGGCTGCCCGTGATACGGACAGCCCAGTGATTGTCCAGGCGTCTGCTGGTGCCCGCAAATATGCAGGTGCCCCGTTCTTACGTCACCTGATTTTGGCGGCGATTGAAGAATTTCCTGAGATCCCCGTGGTAATGCATCAAGATCACGGTACTACCCCAGCAATTTGCCAGCGTTCAATTCAGTTGGGCTTTAGCTCAGTGATGATGGACGGTTCATTATTGGCTGATGGCAAAACCCCTTCAGATTACGAATACAACGTTGACGTGACACGTCGCACCGTTGAAATGTCACATGCCTGTGGTGTTTCTGTTGAAGGTGAGTTGGGTTGCTTGGGTTCACTAGAAACTGGTGAAGCAGGCGAAGAAGATGGCGTTGGCGCTGAAGGTATATTGACCAAAGAGCAAATGCTGACCGACCCAGAAGAAGCGGCAGATTTTGTCAAGAAAACTGGTGTTGATGCGCTGGCTATCGCTTGTGGTACTTCGCATGGTGCTTACAAATTCACCCGTCCACCAACGGGAGATATATTGGCTATCGACCGTATTCGTGCCATTCACGAACGCATTCCCAACACCCACTTGGTGATGCATGGTTCATCATCAGTGCCACAGGATTGGTTGGCGGTGATCAATGAGTTTGGCGGTGCAATCCCTGAAACTTACGGTGTGCCGGTTGAGCAGATTTGTGAAGGCATCAAACATGGTGTGACCAAAATCAATATCGATACTGATTTACGTTTGGCTTCGACGGGTGCAATCCGTCGTTATTTGGCGCAAAACCCAAGTCAGTTTGACCCGCGCAAATATTTGCAAGTAGCCACTGAT
>JBLGCB010000012.1:0-41454 GCA_047617105.1 Phenylobacterium sp.
CTGGGTCATAGTCTCCTTCTAGATAAGACAGTTCGAGCAAGACAGCGCTAGCTTCATCAATGTGGCGCAGCAAGTTGCCATGACTTTGGTTTAAACGTAGGGTTAATTCAATGCGGGCTTTAAGTGCTTTGAGCATATTGCCGACGGCCAATGTGTAGCGTTGGTAGCTGGCTTGGGCTTGGTTGAGATTGTTTTTCAGGGTGGGTTCTTGCTCGACCAACAGCGCAAGTTGACGGTAATTTAGGGTGAATTGCTCGGTGTCTTCAGTAAACTTTGCCATCGACAGATCAACTTCTTCGCTGCTGGTATGATTAAAACTCAGCGTGCTTAGTTTGGCTTGTTTCAGTAAACTGATTTGCAACTGATTACTTTGTCGTTCGACGGGTACCGCCAAGTCATTCACTTCAATGGTGGAACGGCTGATGGCGTTTAAATCAGACACTGCACTGAGGCTAGAAATCACCAGTAAGGCGACAATGGTGGCAAATCCACCATAAATTTTATGTTTTATTTTTAATTTTATTGTCATTTTTGTGTAAACTTACTTCTGTGAATGGGGTCGGGGCTGCTTTACGGTTGTTGTTTGTTTCTGACACTCTGGTCTGAGCAATGCCTTGATTGTGAATTAAAACTGAAAAAGTGCAAGCGCTAAAGTGGTCCAGACAGCAAATAAAAGGTGATAACAGTAGATATGCGGCAATTATTGATTGAACGCCAACTGGCTAACCAGAGACCTCTGGTGAACAAGTTTTATAAACAGCAAAAAGCGCGTGGTAAAGGCAAAGGTAATGAAAATGTGTTTGTTGTCAAAGTGGATGGGCAGATCATTGCAGCCGCTCGTCTGGCCGATATTGCTGGCTGTTGCTTTTTGACTGGTGTGCAGGTTGACAGCAATTATCAACGTCAGGGGGTCGCAAAGGCGCTGGTTAGTGCGATGTTAGCTCAGTTATCACCAGAGCAAAGCTGTTATACCTTTCCTTATCAGCATTTGACCGGGCTTTATCAGGTATTGGGGTTTTCGGCGTTAAGTGAAGATGAATTACCCCAGCCCCTACAAACACGTTTTATGCGTTATCGGGGGCAAGGGCGGGATATTATCGCGATGTGTTATAAAAAAATCTAATGCAATATTCTTGCTCGGATGGTGCCTTCTACATTTTTGATTTTGCGCAATGCCACTTCTGCATCTTGTGAATCAATGTCGATAACCACATAACCAATATTTTCGTTGGTTTGTAGAAACTGACCGCCGATGTTGATGTTGTGGTTGGCAAACGATTCATTGATTTTGGTCAATACACCAGGAATATTTTCGTGAATATGTAAAATACGGCTACGACCTTTGTGGGTTGGCAGTGACACTTCAGGGAAGTTTACCGCCGACAAGGTTGAACCGTTATCGCTATATTTGGCCAGTTTACCCGCCACTTCGAGACCGATGTTCTCTTGTGCTTCTTGGGTTGAACCACCCACATGAGGGGTCAAAATCACGTTATCAAATTCACGCAATGGTGAGATAAATTCTTCGTTATTGGATTTTGGTTCAACTGGGAACACATCAATGGCGGCACCAGCAAGTTTTTTGTTACGCAATACGTCGGTGAGGGCATCAATATCGACCACGGTGCCGCGAGAAGCGTTGATTAGAATCGATTTGTCTTTCATTTGGGCAAATTCAGTGGCGGTGAACATGTTTTGCGTTTCATTGGTCTCAGGCACATGTAAAGTCACCACATCAGACATCGCTAACAGCTCTGGTAATGATTGAATTTGGACTGAATTACCTAATGGTAATTTATCTTCAATGTCGTAAAAGCGCACGTTCATGCCGACATTTTCTGCCATAATGCCCAACTGAGTGCCGATATGACCATAACCGATAATACCCAGTGTTTTGCCTCTAGCTTCATAAGAACCAGTGGCTGATTTTAACCATTGACCACGATGGGCCATAGCACTTTTTTCAGGCACGCCACGAATAAGCAATAAAATTTCGCCTAATACTAGCTCAGCAACAGAACGCGTATTTGAGAATGGGGCGTTAAATACTGGGATACCGCGTTTTTGTGCAGCAATTAAATCGACCTGATTGGTGCCAATGCAAAAACAACCAATGGCCATCAGTTTATTGGCGTGACTTAACACTTTATCAGAGAGATTAGAGCGAGAACGAATGCCGACAAAATGTACATCTTTGATGCGTTCACATAATTCATCTTCAGGCAGGGAGGTGGACACATACTCGATATTGTCGTAACCACGGGCGGTGAAGCTATCCACAGCACTTTGGTGTAAACCTTCAAGCAGTAAAACTTTAATCTTATCTTTGGCAAAAGAAACGGTGGTCATGGCTTTCTCATTCTCTATGGAGTCAATAGGGCGGTGAATAATTAATCAATAAATGTAAATAAGTATTTAGTGAATTTTATTGTTACATGATAATGGATCGTAGATAGTTGTCAATTCGATTATTTTCAACTTAAATTAACTTGAATTTTTTTCAGGTTTAAAAAGTGGTATTTATACCGAATTGACCATATTTCGATGGAGGTTAACTGGCTACTCTCTAATAATAGGCCCTTCAGGCGTGCCTGTGATCACGATGTCGGCATTACGTTGGGCAAACAAACCATTGGTGACAACCCCAACGATGCCATTGAGTTGTTGTTCGAGTGTTTTGGCTTGGTCGATGTGCAGGTTATAAACATCAAGAATGACATTGCCATTGTCGGTGACGACATGGTCGCGATACACTGGGTCACCGCCAAGTTTAACGATTTCTCTGGCGACATAACTGCGGGCCATGGGGATCACTTCAACGGGTAGTGGAAATTCGCCGAGTACATCAACGGCTTTGGTTTGGTCAACAATACAAATAAAGGTTTCGGCAACGGCGGCGACGATTTTTTCGCGGGTTAGCGCGGCACCGCCACCTTTGATCATTTCATTGCTGGCATTGATTTCGTCGGCACCATCAATGTAAACCGATAGGTCGTCGATACCATTGAGATCATAAACCGGAATGCCCAATGCTTTGAGTTTTTTGGTGGAGGCTTCGGAGCTGGAGACGGCCCCATCAATGTCTTGTTTGACGGTGGCTAGCGCATCGATAAAATGGTTGACGGTAGAGCCGGTACCGACGCCGACGATGCTATCGGGTTTTACATATTTTAAAGCGGCCCAGGCGGCTGCTTTTTTCATCTCGTCTTGGGTTGGGGTTTGAGAAGGTTTTGGTGACATTTTACAGCGCTCCGGTGGTTGGGGGGTCGTGTGTTGGTGTCGGCGTATTGCCGCGCCAGAGTATAGCCAATTTTGCAGCCAGAAGAAATGTTATCGGTCGCCAAAAATTGACCTGCACTAGGGCTTTTGCCAGACTCAAAAGCTAACTGCAAAATCGAGCCAATAAAAGCAAAGGAATATTCAGATGCATAAGAATACCAAAATCAGCCGATCGGTATTGTTGCTTTTTTTCGTTGGTGCGCTTGAGTCCTTTGGTTTATTGGCTCCAATCAAACTGGTTAACAAATGGCTTCGTTCTTTGCGATTACCACAGAGTCACTGAGCACGCAGAGGCAACGCAGAGGAAGAAAAAACATTTCGGTGGTCAGACAGGGCAGAGATCCATCTCTAAACCCATATAAATCCAACCCACCAATGTTATTCGGCCACCACCATCACGCCGCTAGCCAGCTCGCAAATACCTTGAGCGAGATTGGCCTTACTGGAGCAATTGGCGAGAGTGAGTTTGGCCCCAGGATTGACCAGTTGCCCCTGCCATTGTCCTGAGCCATCAAACTGAATGTTCATATAACCAAACGCATCATAAGTGACGTTATTTTTCGACACCTGGGTGTTGGTGGTCAGTACACTGCTGGTTTGACCGTTGATTTTGACTTGCGCCGAAGGGGCTGGTTCGGAACCCGACAGTTCGACGCCACTTGAACCAACAATCAGGCTTGGTGGGTTGTTTCCTTGGCTAAAACTGACGCTTTCAAACTTATGCATATGCCCGGTGAGCACCAGTTTGACTTCATCGGGTAATGAGCCAGCGGGTTGCTTGGCAATGGCTTTTTGCATCATTTGATTGATACAACTGTATTGTTTGGCGTCTGAGCAATAAACCGATTCGCTGGCATCAAATTCTTGCACACCCCAAATTGGCCGATGGGTGATAAGCCAGGTGTCATTTTTACTGTTGCTCATTTGGCTGTTTAAGTCACTAAACACCTGATTGTAACGTTGTTGAAAAGGGGTATCGGTGAAGCTGTCGCAGGCATTGGCCGAGTCAATCACGGCAATATCCAGTGAATCAAAACTGACAATATAATTGGCGATTTGCACCGTATTGGTCATCACGCTCTTGGTCATATCCACCGCCGGACAGCTTAATTGCTGCTGTCCTGGGACCAGATTGGAATGTGGGTCGAGAAAATAAAAATAACCCGGACCTGCACGGCTGCATAATTCGTGATTGCCTCTGACCACCACCCAAGGGGCTGCGAGCATCAGGTCTTGTGAGGCCATAAACAAATCGTCTTGCCAATTTTGCCAGCTATCAGGTCGATTGGAATTGACCGCCGACTGACTGTAGTAGGCAGAAGTAGGGCTTTGACCACAATGAGATGCCTGACTGAGGCTGTCACCCGCGTCGTAAGGCCATTGCGGGGTTTGTGCTAATTGGCCCGAGGCGTTTTTCATCGTCAATGTAAGCTCTCCGCCAGTGCCACGATAATTGTAATCGCCCATATGCAAAATCAAATCTGGATTATCGCTGGCGCCACTGTCGGCCAGTGATTTGAACGGTTCTGCGGCAGTGCCTGTGGCGCAGTCTGAGCTTTTACAGCCAGTATCACCAAAAACTTGAATGTGTTGCGGGTTTGATTTTGCCGTGGGTAAGGTGATGTTTTGGTCAAAAAAGTTAAGCTGATAAGACTGATCAAACGCGATCAGCGCTTCGCAGACGATCACCGGAAAATGGTTGGGATTGTCGCGGGTGATCATGCTCAATGGGGTGGCTGTTTGAGGGCTAGATTGGCTGTTGACTGGTGAAACGGTTGGGCAAGTCAGATTAGATTGGATCACAGTACGGGCGATGGCGACATTACCACCCGCCGGGTTCTGTCCGAGTATCACATAGCTGCCATATTGCTGCGTACTGCTGGCAACGTCTGCGAAACTGTAGGCACTGGTCAAACTCGCACCTGTGGCCATCATTAACATCAGGCCATGCTTGAGGTTATTCATCAATTTTCCTTTGCTTTACATGTAGGGTTAGCGGGTTAATGATGAAGTGTAGACGTACTTTCAGTAAATAACCGCGCTAACCGCCAACTGATGGTGCAAAAAGTTCTGCTAATGAGAATCGTTGATAATGCTGTCGCCACGGTTAAATCGCTTTCTGATGGGATGAATAAGGGTTATAAAAAAGGCTGGTGTCACAGTAGTGGCATGAGAGATCCACAGCAAATCAAAGGCAGCAGTCGTCACTCGTCGATGAGTTCACGGGCTGCGCGCTAGTAACCCAGTAGATACGATTGGGGATTATTTAAATTGTGTCTGTTTGGGTTGTTGTATTGGGGATTTTTCCAGGTTACTATTGACATGCCGTGGTTGGCACTGTTTAAAAATTGTCATTTTGTCAACGATGACTTACAATCTTAATGGTGTATGGCACTTATCTGGAGTCTCTATGATGACTAATTCAAATCAAACAGCAGCTTTGAAACAAACAAAACAAAATCTGGCTTGTGGCGATAAAGCTGGTCATGTCTTGATCGAAGGCGAAACCGAACAACAGGTCGCTGATTTTTTCAATGGAGTATTTGGTGCCAATCGAAAGAAAGCAAATCTCAAGCGTCAAGCTGAACAAGTTATTTGAAAGCATTTCCCTATCGTATAATTACGATCCCTCAGAGTATAGCCATGAGCTGGCTAGGCTTGTTGTTAAATGGACAAGCGATCGATATATCGATGTCTATTCTTCGCCCAATACCGCTAAGTTCTCTATGATTAAATCCAGCGAATATGATAAAAAGGGCTGTTTTATCTATCAATACTGTGGTGTGTATCATGGTCGGTTAACTCACTACAATGACCCTTTAATTGTGATTAAATTTGAAGCAGATGAAAAACCAGGGCAATATTTTGCCTCTTTACGATTTATTGCTGATCACGATAACCTTTTTGGAACTGTGGCACAAAAACATGATCGTAATTCGATGACTACGATTAGGAATAAGGCAGACAGACATCTTTACCATGGTGATGATGCGGGCCATTAGCCGACGGATTATTCTGCCGATTCTTCATTAATCTGATTCACTATTTTTGCTGGCATAGGCGATATTTTCAGCAATGGTGCCTGCAAATAATGTCGGTTCTTGTTCAACAATGGCGATGGCATCTCTGATGGATTCAACGGTTTCGAAATGTCGCACTCGCCGAACTAAAAACCGAAGATACAATCCCATCCTGATAATAATAGTGTCAGAAACAATAAAACCCAGTTGGAAGCTGGGTTTTATTGTTTGCCGCAAGCTGCGGACTTAGGTAAAGACATGCTTTAATTGAACAATCTAACTTTAAACCTTACAGGCACTCAGGTCAAGTGGAGGAGGGCTAATTAACCTTGTTTTTTTCAAG
Organism: Phenylobacterium sp.; assembly: GCA_047617105.1. Taxonomy (GTDB): domain Bacteria; phylum Pseudomonadota; class Gammaproteobacteria; order Enterobacterales; family Alteromonadaceae; genus JABSOG01. The sequence continues at coordinate 6,643 of JBLGCB010000012.1, forward strand.
TTTATATTGATATGCTACTACTTGTTCTAAAAGCGTAGCTTGGTACCCGATGGGCCACAAAGAGCCTTTTGCTTTCTTTCAAAAGGCTTTTAAACCCTCGGCTTGTAGTGTGGAAACTATAAGGCACTCAACCTATGGGGTAAAGAGATGCTTTGATTGAACAAAAGTAAACCAGATAATCGAGGTATTCAAGGTGTTTTTCTGGTTGTCTTTATCCCGCTAAAACGGGAGACGTGTAATGATTGAATTCATCGTATTTATTGCGGCGGTATTGCAAATCATTGTTCTGGTTAGAGAACTGCTCAAAAAACCTAAAGATGAGTAGTTATCCGATCAGGATGTGACCGACTTAGGGCAGGTGAGTACCAAGCTCACCTGCTTTTGATGACCAACCTATCCTATCAAGTTAAACCGTCCTATATCATATCGTCGTCCCTGTCGTAGGATGGCGTAGAGCAAAGCGAAACCCATCATTTGCGCATGATAGAAGCACAATATCATCGTTTACAGCTCAATTTTGATGGGTTTCGCCTTCGGCTCTACCTCATCCTACGCAGAATTGGAGTTTTGACACGGGCTAGCGTGAGTCGTCGACATTTCGGTTAATGGTGCGCAGAGCACACCCTACGCGATAAATCCAATGCCATCGAAGTGCGCGGCGGTACCATCCTATTTATCACATTAATACTTCATATAACACTTTTAAAGTTTGATATAACCAATCGTTCTAACCTTCATTAACATTCTGCATACAAAGTTATCATTTATTGTATACAATATTAATGTTGGTTGATGTTTTTATAAACATACAACCATCATAAGACGCATTGTTAACAAGCAAACAAAAACAAAAACAAAAACAAAAACAAAAACAAAAACAAAAACAAAACGTAACTATTCAGCGTGCTTAGATTTTGCTTCAGAACAAGGCATTTTCGCACGGAAAATAGGCGCATATAGGCCATATGTAACTGTTTGAGTACGAAAATAACGCCGTTATGGTGCGAAAGATGAGTGCGCTGAACAGTTACAACAAAAGCAAAAACCACAATCTAACCGATAAACCAAAAACCAAATGAAATAAGGAGGAGTGATGATAAGTCACCTCAAGACCTTAACGTTAAGTACATTAGCCATGGCGGTGAGTGTCAATACGGTAAGTGCCAACCTGCTCGACGAGGACCATGTATCTTGTGGTCTGGATGAGGCACACCATGCTTTATACAAGCAAGACCCGGCATTGCGAAAAAAAGTGCAGCAGTATAACCTAAAACAAGAATTGGCCAATTTTCCACTGTCTAATCAAATCAATGATGCAGTGGCGAGCCAATATGTGATCCCGGTGGTGTTTCATATTGTTCACGCCAATGGCGCGGAGAATATAACCGATCAGCAAGTGCAAGAAGCGATTGATCAGCTAAACGAAGATTACAACGGCGCAGACACCAAAAAAGATCAGGTGTTTGACGAGTTTAAGAGTCGTTATGCCGATGTTGGTTTTAAGTTTGTGCTTGCTCGTAAAGATCCCACCGGTAACAGCACCGATGGTATCACCCGCCATTTTTCTCCGGCTGAGGTGACCCAGTTTAATAATGGCTCTGATGAGCAAATGAAAGCCAAGTACATGTGGCCACGAGATAAATATCTCAATATGTATGTAGTACGAAGTGCGGGTGGACAGTCAGGCTCTGCTTGGGCATTCTACCCGATTCAGGTCGATGACAGCCATCAGGCCAGAGACGGGGTTATCTCTTCTCATTGGGCGGTTGGTCGTTCGGGCACCGCAACCCCCACTCACCATAAGATTTTGACCCATGAAATTGGTCATTGGGCTTATCTGGCACACTCCTTTAACAACGCTTGTTCAACCAATTTGGCTGAGTTTATCTGGGGTGACGGTAATTTTGCCGGTTATGGCGATTATGTCAATGATACGCCAGCCACGTTGTCAGCTTCAGGCTGTAATAAAGTCTGGAAACCGTGTGGCGACTCAGTAGGCGTCGCTAACTCGCAAAACTATATGGATTATGGTTATTGCTCTAGCATGTTTACCACCGGGCAAAAGACCCGCATGGTGAATGCGATGAACAGCCCTATGGCCGACCGTAATAAGTTATGGACGACCACCAACTTGGCCGCCACAGGTGTGACTGGCCAGGCAGTTAGTGCGCTGTTTAATATCGAAAAAAATGTCATTATGCCGGGCAGTAGCGTTAGCTTTAATAACGTTTCTGAAGCGTCATTCGGTAGCATTTCTCAGTGGAGTTGGTCTTTCCCTGGTGGTTCACCCTCTTCTTATAATGGTCAAACCCCACCAGCCGTCACTTATGCCAGTACTGGTACTTATGATGTGACATTAACCGTTTCTAATGGCAGTGGCGACACTAACACTGTGACCAAATCGGATTATATTCGGGTTGATCAGAACATTACCATGCGTAATGCCACAGAAACTGCCTGTAGCGGTCGTTTCTTTGATTCAGGTGGTAATCACCCAGACGCAGACAGTTATGGTAACCGTGAAGATCATATCTTGACCTTAAACCCTAGCCAGTTTGGTCAGGTGATGCAGGTTGATTTCGCCAGCTTCCGTCTGCAAGACAGCAGTAACTGTGACCTTGATTCACTTAAAGTGTATAACGGCGATAGTACTGACGCGCCTTTACTTGGCACTTATTGTGGTTTGAGCAGTCCGGGTTCAGTCAAAGCCAATAACGCCTCTGGTGCGTTAACTTTTGCATTTCATTCTGACGTTAAAGCCCGCGAAATTGGTTGGCAAGCAGATATCAGCTGTGCTGCCGATCAAAGCAGCGGCCAGCCAGTCGCCAATGCCAATGGTAAGTATTTGGCCAAAGGCACCACCGCCATCCAGTTTAACAGCACTGGTTCTATCGACACCAACTTAGGTGGCTCCTTGGTGAGTTATCATTGGGATTTTGGTAGTGGTCAAAGCAGTACTTTAGCCAACCCATCTTATAGCTATCCGAATGATGGTAACTTTATTGCGGTATTAACCGTCACCGACAATGATGGCAACACTGCGACCAGTCAGGCGCAGGTGGATATTTTCCCACAAAATGCCAATCCTGTAGCGGTACCTCAGGGTCCTTACGAGGCGGCGGTTAATGAGAATTTCTATCTTAAAGCGGACAGTTCTTACGATCCCGATGGCACCGTCACAGCTATCTTATGGAACTTTGGTGATGGTACCACGAGCACGACCAGTAACTTGTGGCACAAGTACAGCGCTGCTGGCACTTACACCATTAGTTTGACGGTAACGGATAATACTGGCTTAACCCACACGGCAACAACCACGGCAGTGATTGGCGGCGGCGGTGGTGATCCAACCAACGCGTTACCAACGGCCAATGCCAATGGTCCATATGCGGTAACCTTGGGCAATAGTATTACCTTTGACAGCAACGGTTCAACAGATACTGATGGTTCTATTGTCAGCTATGCGTGGCATTTTGGAGGTATTGGCGGTGACAATACGTCTGGAACTGGTGCAACACCTGCGCATACCTACACTACAGCGGGTAGTTATACCGTAACCTTGGTGGTGACTGATGATAAAGGTGGAACAGGACAGTCGACGGCCAGTGTTCAAGTCAATTCTGATTCAACCGCGGCGTCTTTGCCTGATGTTTGTGCCACCAGTGGTGGTATTTCAAATGGCAGTTTAACCGATGGCGTGGCGAAGTGTTTGGCTAACCAAAGCACAATTTGGTTGAGCCTAGCAGACATTAACGGCCATAACAGTGTGTCCTTTACTACAGGTCATGGCACGGGTCATGGCACGGGTAATCTGGATGTGTATTACAGCAATTCAGGTTGGCCGAGTGAAACCAATGCACAGGCGCAATCTGTGCAGCCAGCCAATGAAGAATGTATTCATCTGACGGGTCAAAGCAACTACTGGAGCTACCTTAAAATAGTCAACAACACTGGCGGAGCCAGCATTGTGATGGACTTTGATGCACCGGGTTGTCGAACTACTGGCGGTACTATCCCTGATACTAATGAGTCTCCAACGGCGAATGCCAATGGACCTTATGCATCAGACCTGAGTGTTGCTACCAATTTTAGTAGTGCAGGTTCAGCTGATACCGATGGCAGTATTGCCGCTTACAGTTGGGACTTTGGTGATGGCAGCAGCAGTAGCCAAGCCAATCCAAGTCATAGCTATAGCGCAATTGGTAGTTACACCGCAACATTAACCGTGACTGATAACGATGGTGCCACTGGTACAAGTACTGCCAGTGTCGCTATCTCCGCCAGTACGGGTGGTGTGATGTGTGGTGCAACCACCCGCAGCAATGGTGCGTTAACCGATGGCAGAACTGAGTGTGTCAGTGGCGTTGATGGTGACAGGCACAGCTATTATGTTTATGTTGAAAACGACAACACCACCTTATATGCGACGGCTAATGGCGGTACCGGTGAATCGAATATTTACTATAATGCCGGCACTTGGGCAACCGTTGCCAATGCAACCGCTGCAACTTTTGCACCAGGCAATAACGATATACTCGAAGTAACGGCCAACCGTGGATATGTTTATTTCACTTTGGACACAGACACTGCTTTTGATGAAGTCAGTTTTACCGTTAGCTCAACGGCTGCTGTTTTCCCTGGATATAATAGTCCTGGTAATAATGGTGTTGATATTGGTTCGTTCTCTTTGAATGGCCCGGTAGGTATGGCGGCTGCGGATGATCCAGATTGTGCATTGACTGATACGGATACCAGCAACGCTGCACTGAACTTGTATACCTTTGAGAACATCGTTGATGAATATGCTGAAACCAACTTCTGGTTGCGAATGCGTGGTACTGCGGTAGACAGCAGTTATCAAATCAAGTTCTGTCAGCCAGCTTATGGTTCACTGAAACTGACCTCTCGTACAGAGGTTGTGACTGGCGCGTTGGGTCATGCGTTTAGCTATGAGTACAAACATTTTGATGCACGTCAAAGCAATACTGATACTGGTAAAGCGATTGTTGAAGTGAATGGTGAAAAAGCCGTTATGACTTTGTCATTCCCGATACAAGTTGCGGTAGTGCCTCACCCAGTCCAGCCGAGTTGTAATGACATAACGCTAGATGCTGATTTTGATGGTATTCCAGATTGTGCTGAGCAGCCGGGTAAAACCTTTTACACCATGCCACTATATGAATGGGGTGCACGTGCCAATCAACTCGATTTGTTTGTTGAAGTTGATTATATGGCCAAACATGCGCTCAAAGATTATGACGGCAACACTGTGTATGACGATAACAACAACGTGATCACCGACCATGGTACAGAACCAAAACGTCAAACGTTAGAACGTGTTAAGCAGGTTTATGCTGAGCGTGGCATTCACATCCATATGGATGCGGGTGACTTGTTTGATAAAGCGTCTGGTACTGATCCGGCTGATTTCGATTTAGGTGGCGGGCAGGCTGTGCCGTATCAAGAATACGTGCATTTGTCTAACTGGACTGACAGCTATAATGGCCGTTCTATTGAAGTGCCGGGCATGACTCAGGTATTTATGCCGCAGTACTTTGCTAATAATCCTGAGCGTGAAAAAATCTTCTACTATGTGTTGTTTGCTAACTCGCAGGGCGGTGCAAACCGTGGTTCATCTGGTATGGCACCTGATTTGCTTGACCGTTATATGTTTGTCAGCCTAGGTGGCACTGGTTGGAGTTTGACCGATGATAGCCCTGAAAACACCAACCGTTTGGTTAATGCTCAGGCATCGACCATGGTACACGAATTGGGTCATATCTTTGGTTTGAGTCATGATGGTTTCCCAGATGCTGGTGCACAAAACTTTAAGTTGAACTACCCCAGTGCAATGAACTACTTGTTCCAGTTGCAAGGTGGACCGACAGATAAGTTTGCCGACATTGATTACGATACCATGGTAAAAGAGCGTTATTACCTTAATCGTTCACCCAAGTTGGATTATGCGTGTACACCGATCATTGCCCGTGACCACCCGAACAATACCGCTTGGGGTAAGTTGGTCCATGGTTTGAGTTCTGATCCGGCAGATTTCCACATTGGTTATTCTGATGGATTGCAGCCTAAAATCATTGAAACTGACACCAGTGAAGCGTTGCTTAATGGTGGTCTAGACTTAAACTGTGATGGCAATATGGACTTCACGGTAGGCAGTTATGATGTCAATAATGATGGCCAGATTGATCAGTTATGGGATCACAATGACTGGAAATTCCTGACGTTCTTCTTCCATTATTATAACTATGATGTCAAAGACCGCTATGCAACCAATAACGAGTTTTTGATTGAGCCAAACTACCATGTTAAATGGGGTTCTAGCCCAACGGATGCCAAGTATCCAGGTGCCAAGAAACCTCAAGACGAGGCCAAGCTTAAGCTGAAACGATTGAAGGCTAACAAGCTGGTGCAACACATCACCAATCCTAAAGCGCGGGCGCAAGTGGTATTGCCTGAGTTGATTGGTGTGCAAGAGCAAGTGATGCCGAAGCCGTTCTTTGAACAGTTGAAGAAACAGCAACGCGAATCACGCGCGGCACACCGAAAGGTGTTGGTGCTTAAGGCTCAGCAGGAGGCTGAAGGTAAATAATGGTTAATGGTTATGATGAAAAGGCGCTTCGGCGCCTTTTTTGTTTTTGCGGAATGACAGATTCTAATGAGCGTTTTCTATGAGTTTTCATTGGGTGCTTTAAAGTCAATATAATGGAATTTTTAATTCTGGCAAGAATCGAACGAGTATTATCGCCGAAATCAATCATGAGTTTGTCAAACTTAGCGACCTTCGACACCATGGTTATAGTACCAACTCAATCTTGCAAAGTAATCGAAGGTAATGGGCTCTTTGATAGGCGATGGATTGATCAATAATGCCCTATTATTTAAATATTGGACTAACGTTTCGCTAAGCTGTGTAAAATTTGTGTGAAATGAACGTCAGCCAACTGTTAGACGTCCGTTTGAACAACTTGTTAGCTACGTTATTTATAATGCCATCGCTTAAATTGCCTTTTTTGGGAAATTATTCTACCTTCTTTTGCTAGATCTTCAATTGCCGATAAAATAACATTCTCTACAAGGGGGTCGATAGTCTCAATCAAATCTTTTTGTAACAAGCACATTTTTTTCTTTAATCCTAAACTTACATTGCCATATTCTGAAAATTTGTATAAAAACCTTAGCAACCCGCAAGTTTCAACTGTCTTACGTCCCTTAGAGCTTTTCGGGATGTAAAATTGAGAAGATTTGAGGATCTTAATATGCTTTTCATACAAGTCAAAATGCGGGTGAACAATAAGATAGTCTTCAGATTTCTTTGGGAAGGTTTTCCTTGTCTTATTCTTTAAAACCTGTTGATTACTTTTTTCTTGGTTACAATCTTTGCATGAAACACTTAAATTTTTAGGCTCAAAAAGAAATCTAGGGTATTTGTCTTTTGGGATAATATGTTCAGTATCCCAAGCACCATTATGTTTAGTCTCAATTTTCTGATTACAATAACAACATGTATAATCTTGATACCTAATATAATTCAAAAATTCTTCTACTTTATTATGCGAAATATCATCTCCGTTTAGAAAGTATCTTCTATTCATCCTTCGAGAGTGCATATTACTATTATCGTCTGTCAAGTAGGTATTTATGAATTCTTTCGTCGGGTTATCAGCCTCTAAAACTTCACTCATTCTTCTAGGAGATACCTCTAAATGATAGCGTCCTTCTAGTGTTCCTTCGTATCCTAAGTAATTGAGAACTGCAACAATTTTTTTACCAGCAAGATGATTTTCGAAAATTGAAAGAACTAAAGATGTAAAGACTGATGACATTATAGGCTTTACCAAAGTCAATTGCTCTAAGATTTCTTAATCCCAAGTAGTTGTAATTGTTAATGGTTTGACGATTTCGTTCTAATGGGAATTTATCGAAAGGACTTGTTGACACTGCTATTATATTTGCTGGTTGGAAGTCAGTATTTAATTTACCAGTATTGTTTTGAAGCATATCAACTTCTCTAGACATTTCTCCATACCTATTTGACGGGCCAATAAACTCCTCAATTATCGATTTTAATAGTGTACTTTTACCCGTTCCATTCTTACCAACGATGACTGTAAATATATTACTATTAACAGAGGTTATTTAAAGACCTAAATTGAATACCGCGTTTTTATATTTGAAGCTTTTTATCAAAATTAATCCTTAATATTACTCTGATATCAGATAATTCAGCATTAAGTAGCTAGCGCCGCATTCACCGATTTGTCCGGTGTGTTTTTTTGTAGGCATATCTTATTAGGTGAAAGCCCTTTGTAGGAAGTGCACCGTTTCAATAACCGACCGTTATTTAACGCTAACTGCTAGCGAATGGCAAGGGCAAAATAGTGAGAGATGGTCCGGAGGAAGCCGCTAGCCCTTTTTGTTTACCAAGAGGGAGCGGAAAACATCATATGAGGCATAGGTTGGAGGCGAGTAGGAACTGCGCAACGGAGAAACGGCCATTGGGGAACGACTGAAAACTCACTCCATGATGTTGGGCTTCACCTCATGTACCGTCGTCCCTTAACGCAAGCCTCTGCTTTGCGAGCCTTTATGGGTTTAAAAGATGAAAATTATTGTCTTTGTCACGTTTCTGTAAAATGTATTTTGTTAGCATTTTAAATGTGCGCAACCTGCGCCTACCTATAACCTGTGTGCGTATGTTAAACTAAAGCCAATCACGCTTTGGGGGGATATAAAATGGCACGCAAGTTAATCAGTTTCGATTGGGCAATAAAAAAACTGCTCCGCAGCAAAGCCAACTTTGGCATCCTCGAAGGTTTTCTAAGTGAACTGTTGTTCACTGGTATCAAAATTGTCGCTATCCTTGAAAGTGAGAGTGACCGAGAGAACAGCAAAAACAAACAAAATCAGGTGGATATCAAGGTTGAAGATAGTAACGGTCAATTGATTTTAATCGAAGTGCAATTCTCTAGAGAACAAGATTATTTATTTCGCATTTTGTTTAGCTCAGCCAAATGCCTGATAGAGCATATGGATAAAGGTGCCCGCTATAGTGATGTCAGTAAAGTCATTTCAATTAGCATTCTTTATTTTGATTTTTGTGCTGGAGATGATTATATTTACCGCGGTACAACAGAGTTTTATGGTTTACACAACAACCATAAATTGGAATTAAATACTGAACAAAAAGGCTTGTTTAGTTGCGAAAAAGTGGCTGATATATTCCCCGAACATTACATCCTTAATATCAGAAATTTTAACGATATTGCCAAAGAGCCGTTGGATGAATGGATCTATTTTTTGAAAAATGAAGAAGTTAAGGAAGAGTTTCAGGCCAAAGGTTTGATAGAGGCCAAAGAAAAACTTGACGTTCTCAAATTGGATCCATCTGAAAAGATCGATTATGATAGACATATCCATGAGCTACGCCGTGAAGCCAGTCTGTATCAATCCTCTTATGTACTGGGTGAAATGAAGGGATTGGAGCAAGGTAGAGAAAAAGGCAGGGAAGAAGCTGAAGCGATATCTGCCGAAAAATATCATCAACAAACCATTGAGTCTGTGAAGAAAATGCTCATGAAAGGGTTAAATGTTGCTGATATTGTACAGTTTACAGAATTGCCAGAAGACGAGATAAAGACAATTCAGGCGCAATTTGATAAGTAGCAATTGATCCAAATGGCTAAATTAAGAATTGCCTTAGTTGGCATTGTCAAAAAGCGGACCTTCCCATTGTTGCTGCTCATGAGATGATAATTAAGAGGGTCAGGCCTAGAATGATGAATTTATAAAGTTATTCGGAACAGGTAAACTTAAATCAACTTCCCAAGCCTCGTCCTTGATAGGCACTTTACTGACAGAATGGGGTGGTAACCCCTTCTTTGAAAATTCCTAATAAATCAGAAAACTCAACATTCTAGACCCTCATCCCTTTTCTTTTTTCCGTTTAACAAACTTGCTAGGCTAATCTCGCTTGTACAATGATTCAATCGTGCTTGATTCTATGGTATTTGCATTAATCATATAACCAGTCAACGCACCTGAAGCACCTTCAGGTAATTCTAATTTTTCCACCGACAATGCATGGATTGTAAAACGATAGTGATGTACACCGTGTCCAGGGGGTGGGCAAGCACCACCAAAACCTTTGCTACCGTAATCATTGCCTATTTGCCGACTACCTTTTGGCGCTAAGGCTTGTTTTGGTGTACCAGCCCCAGTGGATATTTCCTTAACGTTTTTAGGTATATTCACGACTTGCCAATGCCACCAGCCACTGCCTGTTGGCGCATCAGGGTCACAAAATACTCTTTACCTTTAGGTATATTACGCATGTTTATCGACGGACTGTCACAGAGAAAGATAAATTCACCAGAATGACAAATTAGCTCGTTATCTATACCTAACTCTTTATCCCCGCTAAGAACGACAATTAATAGTTGTTTTTTAATTGGAACATTTAGTGACTTTTGCTCTTTGATAGAAGTGTAAACCGAAAAAGGCTGTTCGCGCTTTTCGTTAAGTGTGTTTTTAATTGTACTAAGCAGATTTGCCATGGTTGCCTATATTTGTGGGTGACGCTGGAGCCTAACGCAGCATTCACCGATTTATTCGGTGCAATGCTTTTGTTAGGATACTGCTTGATAGATGGCACCTCCTAAACAAGACAGTACTATAGCACACCATAATATTAGTACGAAAATATTGAATACCAAAAGTCACTTCCCACCAACCTCTGGTTTTGTTTATTTACTATATAAGAGCAGCACATCAGCTATGGGTTTGTCCAACAACAGGATTAAGTCGCGGCTGCGCGCGACCTATCCTTGTTAGTTATGGTCAATACGACGAAGCCACAGCGATATCATCGTCAAAATTCCGATTAAAATCGAAAGCCTTACATATACGCGACCTGACCTCGACTTCCATACAGTTAACTGTTAATTTTCAATAACTTGAACATTATCATAACTTGCCGTGCCTGTAATGACTCTAAAACCAATCGCGCCACCGTTAATACTGGAGTCAATGACGCTGGTTATCACCTGACTGTCAACGGAAGCCGTGATGGTGCTGCCGTTGAAATCTAAAGCCAACTTGTAATAGTTCTGACTGCTATTGACTAAACCACCCGATGCCAATAAAGTCCAATTACCGTTTACATTTTTACTGAGTTTATAGGTGTCAGTATCGTAAATCATTAGCTGATAATAACTATTGCTGGTCGCATAACGTCCGACAATAGCAGCACCCCGACCATCGCGTTTAACATCGGCTGAGACACTATAATTGCTCCAACTTACCTCCCCGGCAGTGGCAACATCGTTACTTGACGACGTATTGCTCAATACTTGGTTGCTATCTGCTGTTGTTGCCCAGCTACCTGACACGCTTATCCAGTGACTGAAACCATTTTCAAAATCGTCACTGAACAGTACAACTGAATTGGGAGGCTCTGGCGTAGTGACAGCAAAAATTGGACCGCTCAAATCAATATCATCGAAATAAGCGATACTATTGGTTTTATTGGTAGAAGTGCCTATTTTTATTTGATCGATCACGTTGCCTGAGTTGGCAAAATGAGCACCACCCCAAACAAGTTGTTCATCAAGATAAAAGTCAAAGGTTTGTGCATCGGTATTGGCGGATATTTTAATGCTATACCAGATATCTGGATTGATATCTGCCACCTTGGTATCGTTAAAACCAGCATCGGAAAAGGCCAGGCTATTATGCGTCGTTGAGTTAACGATATTAATTAACATATTACCGTTGCTAAATAGTCGGATATATTCTCCCTTACCCAGTTCACCAAATTTGACTTTAGCCCGGGTAACAACTTCAGACCCTTGTTGTGCGGTAAATTGTTTACTGACGACAATGCGGGCACTGTTGTTGCTGTCACTTAACTGCAATACCTGATTGATGTTGTCGGCTACCACCAAGGCGCTGGTATTAGCTCCCTGTTCCAAGGTCCAACCTGTCGGTTCAGTATTGGGAATGTCGCCAGCAAAGTCACTGAACACTAGCGCGGATGCATTGGCATTGTTGCCCCATATTTGGGTTTCATAAAAACCAAAATCATTGGTCACACCTAAGCTGTTACCCTTGTGATTTTCAATCAAACTCAAACGAACATAACGGCCTAAGGTATCGGGTACATCAATGGGCTGTAACCAGGTGATAGAACCCACCACATCAGCAAAGACTTGGGTAAAATTAGTGCCATCACCTATTTCAATTTTCAAAAACGGTGTACGTAGGGTGACATCTGCTACGGTGCCATTAGACTTGTATAAATCATAATGTTTTAATTTAAGCGCTTTGACAATTTGCTGTGTGCCTAAATCAAAGGTTGCGGATGTCATTGCGGCATCATTGTTATTGTACCAATAAGTGCTGAGGTCTCCATCGATCAGGTTATCGGCATTTGTACTGCTGCCATCTATAGTCACCGAACTAACGGTTAACTTGGTACCGTGATCGTAATGAAAGCCTTTAACTTTTCCTTCAAGATTATTAATTTCAACATAATCATAATAGTTAGTGGCCAAGTCGGTAGCCGTATTAAAATAAAGAGGTAACCATACACGTCGACTGTCAGCACCATTCCAGGTGGCCGCGTTTCGCGTCGATGAAAATAAACGGGCGTAGTTTGCACTACCGTCAGTGGCGGTTACTTTATTAGTGGAAAAAAGCTGCGAGTGATAAGCAGTGCTATCACCAAATTCGAGCATAGCCGACCAGGGACCTGATAAAAATTGTGAATAAGCATATTTTTGTTGATTTGGACGCCAGCTGGTTTTACCTGACGTTGTTATGTAAAAATAATTATCCTGCTTAAAAATTGCCGGTGCTTCACGATGATCAACGCTATTGTCTTCATTGTGCCATTCTAATGACGCGGTTTCAGTGGTTCCGGCCAGGTCAGTACAATCATTATTTACCTCATAAAGATTGATTTTTCCCTCATCGGTAGCGGCAGAAATAATGTACTGAGTATTGTTATCAACAATCGTACCCAGGTCACCAGATGAATAACCAAAAGGCTGGTTAATGATCACCGAGTCGGTATAAGAATCGGCAGGAGTCTTGTTTGCCCCGAGTATCGTCGCTCTGAGTAACTCTTTTTTAGTGATTCTATTGCCATTAGCATCTGCACCATGGCGTTTTGCCCAAATACTCATATTGCTGGTGCCCGGGCAACTGAACCATTTTACCGCCCGGATCTGAGAAAGTGTATAATCGTCAGCACTATCAGTGCCTTTATTGGCAAGATCGGCGGCACCAAGTACAACAGTAGGTTCAGACCAGGTTGTTACGCTGGGATCGTCAGCTTTGGTGATCATGGTAAAACTAATAAAAGTACCATTAGCATCATCATTGCGTTTAAGGCCATAAACAATTCCGTCTTTAGTCATCGACTTATCATAAGGGTTGACGACATTGGGCGCATAATCACCGGTAATTATAATGTCGAGATCATCAGCGAAAACTGGCCAACACAGTAATGCTGATAAGCAAATTGCTAGTAACCCTGCCATTTTTTTCTTATCGTGTTTCATTATATATTGCATAAAATTTCCTTGGTTGTTTTTTCTGTTGTCGGTCATTTAAAATGACCTCACAACAAACCAATAGGGATAATACAAATGATAAGACAATTAATTCCCGGTTAGGATCTGCCCCCGGTTTTTATTCTTTAACTCTGGCTGTTGATTTAAGAACCGGTTTATACTACAAAGTTGAGTATAGAACACCGATGGCGTTTAACAAGAGTAATTAAAAATAGCTTATTGATAATAAGGCAAAGGACCGTAAAATTTATTCCAATAATATCATAGGCTTATAAATATTTCTTGGTTGGAACTACTGCTGTTTGCATTTATATTTTCCAATAAATAAGGCTTCCTGAAATCAACTAACAAAGAAACCCCTTCGTTAGACCAAACAGGAACATTTAACAAATGATTTAACCAACCAACTCTAAGGTGTACTTCTGCATGTGTATATTCGTGAGCAATAACGTCAATATTTTGCCCTAGTCAGGAAGAGTACCGTTTTAATAACAGGTTGTTATTTAACGCTAACGACTAGCGAATGGCAAGGGCTAAATCGCGAGAGATAGTCTGGAGGAAGCCGCTAGCCTTTTGTTCTGAGCAGTGCTGGAGTTCCGTGGGAAACCAGCAGTATTTTATTAAATATCCAATGAAATTAAATGGTTAACTTAAGCGGATTAAAGACCTGCCCCGGTGTTCTTGATTTGTGTTAAGTTACCTTAAGTTATAGCGTTCATACGGATAAAATATGTCACAGCAAGATAACACAGCCAATACAGGTAACGACTTCATTGTGCCAATTTGCAATGAGGAAATTGAACTCTTATTTCAAGATGAATATATCTTGTTAATCAATAAGCCCAGTGGCTTATTGAGTTTATCGGGTAAGCATCCTTTAAATAAAGATTCAGTACATTACCGTTTAAAGAAAGAGTTTCCCACCGCAACATTGGCGCACCGCTTAGATTTTGGGACTTCAGGTATTATGATAGTCGCCTTGAATAAGTCTGTTAATGCCCATATCACAAAGCAATTTCAGCAGCGTACGATTAAAAAAACTTATACCGCTATTTTACAAGGCCATATCGCAGACGATCACGGAACGATCACATTTCCGCTTATTAAGGATCTTGATCGTTTTCCCTATCAAAAAGTCTGTTATACAACAGGTAAGCAGGCGGTGACAGATTATGTTGTGTTAGAGCGACAGTCAGCACCCTTATCAACGCGAGTATTGTTCTTGCCTCAGACCGGTAGAACCCATCAGTTGCGAGTAGACAGCCGTGAAATAGGGCATTCTATTCTGGGTTGCGATTTATATGGAGGGGAAATGTTAGGGCAATCTAGCCATGATATGGCTGAACGTTTACTATTACATGCCACCACATTAGTGTTTGAGCACCCCGTTTATAATAATGAGATAGTCGGTAATTGTACTTGTCCGTTTTAAACAATTTCTTTGGGGCAGTGTTACACTTATTTAGGCTTTTCTTGGTGAACAAGCATGTTCATGAATTTTGCAAACCGTCTTTGTCTAGTTTCTGGTTTCTTCGCACTTGTCAATCCGTACGCAATAGCATTACGATTCGATTTATTGAGCGTTTCAAAAAACTGTTTCACATTCGGCTTGCTCTCCAGTGCTGCTAGGAAATCCGCAGGCACTGCCATTTTACTTACCACGTAAGCGTTTTCCCAACGGCCGTCAGCTTTCGCCGCACGAACATGCTCGAGACCTGATTCCATCATTCGGCCCTCACTTATCAAACTTTCCACATGCTCTGTGTTTCTTTTGGACCAGTTGCTTCGCGCTTTTCTGGGCGTAATGCGCTGAAGATAGGCTTGGTCATCAATTGACTTCTTAACACCGTCGATCCAACCCCAGCACAGAGACTCAATCACGACATCATCCCAAGTCACGCTCTGAATGCCTGTATTTTTTTTGTATATCTTCACCCATAGTTCACTTTCAGTGACGTGATTCACCTTGAGCCACTGGCCGAGATCTTGGTGTGTTGCAAATGTCATGATTCTCGATGGATCTGGTACAGGCATAAAATTAGATTCTCTTTTAGGTGCACTTGCCTCGGTACTAACCCAAGTCACAATTAGGGTTTGTATTGGGACAAACCGTTTCTATACCGAATTGTACGCTATAAGTCTCAATAATGTTAAAAGTACACAGGCAAATTAAACAGCATCCCAAGCAGTAAACCAATTTTTTAAATTCAAATTTTGATTTAAACAAACCAGCGCAGAATTGAAAAAAAAACTTTACAGCATTGCAAAAAGATAAAATAAATATAAGAAGCAGTAAAATGGCTAAGACTTTCAAAACACCCCCTTATATGACTAACGCCGCATTCACCGGCTTATCCGGTGCAATATTTTGTGTACGCCCGGCATGGGCATTAACTGATGAGGTGAAAGTCCTCTGTAGCAAGGTCACCGTTTTAATAACAGGTCGTTATTAAACGCTAACGACTAGCGAATGGCAAGGGCTAAATCGTGAGAGATAGTCTGGGGGAAGCTGCTAATCTTTTTGTTTATAAAGAAGGCGAGCTGATGAACAAAAACATCATATGAGGCGTAGGTTGGAGGCGAGTTGGCACAACGGAAGGGGCGGCCGTGTGTAAGCCATGTGATCTTAACGGCCACCGGAGTGTCGGACCGGCTTAACGCTCGCTTTGTATCATATTTCTATTTTGCTCATGCCTGCTTTAATTGCGCCCTTGTCGAAGGAATAAATGGTCATGTCTGAATCGCCAATTTCTTTCGATAATGCAATCATCAAACAATCACTAAAATCAGCAGTACATTGCTTGTATCGTTGCAAAGCATTATCGACTTCGGACATATTTTGAACAGAGAATTTTCCTGAGTACAATAACACTTCCACCAAATGAACTACCTGATCTTTGCCAATATCATACAGGCGCATTAAGACCCAAATTGTTTCAACCAGTACAGGCAGTGTCACCAGCGCCTTAAATCCATCTGACTCAATTAACCGTGTTGCCATACCTGCTTGAATGTCATCATCCCTAGCGATGTATCGAACCAATACGTTAGTATCTATGCTACAAAGCTTTGTGCTGGTCACTGGCTACCTCTTTAGTTGCATCATTCATCTGCTCAATCGTAAATGCCTTTTGGGGCCTGGCGACCAAGCCCTTAAGGCTTGTGACATCATAATTACTGATAGTGATTTCAAATATATTGTCGCCCTTGTCAGACTTTGCCCACTTCAACGTAGCACCAGCGTCCAATCCGGATGCTTCTCGAATATCTTTAGGTACGGTTGTTTGGTATTTCTTTGTGACCGTTGATATACTCATTGTTACTCCAAACCCCATTACTTTATATTATTGAATTACCTTATCACAAAAGTAATGCGACTTCTCATTACATTACCAATAAGAAAAAAGTGGGAATAAAAAAGGGCTAAGTCACTTATTTATGGAGACTTTTTTAACTTATTGTTTTGGTAGGCATTTTATCAAAAAAATCAAAGGGCTTGCTTATCCTATAGACTTTTAATTGGTGCTGTAAATTTCTATATAATAAATCCATCAATAAGCAAACTGGCCCCTTTGACTCGTAAGTTTTTATATAAGCTTGTTTAGGGGGATTTTTCGTTCGTGGCAATTTAATAGACTGATATGACCAACTTGCCAATAATTACCTTGCATTCTCATACTTATGAGCCTATATTTCTGACGTTAGTGTCATGTGGTGATTATGAGGCTAACCAGTAACACATTGGAAGTGGATGTTTTTTTTAGGCAAGGTTGTGAGTGAAAATAAAAACCAAACCTCTTAAACAAAACTATGGAATGATCGAAATGAACAAACAATTCAACAAAGTGCTGGTCGCTTTTGGCTTATCTTCGCTTTCAATATCTGCACTAGCTCATGCTGAACGTATAGAATATACCTTTGATAAAAATGGCACTATAAACCTCGTTTGTGCAGATTCCTGCGATACCGAACAAGAGATGATGGGACTACTTGAGTTCTATAATCGCCTTCCTGCCCCAGAACAACAATACAACATTGTACCTCCCAAACGGTGTTACTGAAACCGTTACGTCCTTATATTTGAACGAAATACTACAGAGTACAGATTGGTATAAATTGGATTTGAAACCTGGTGACAAAATTATCTATTTAAATGGTAAGTCGACAGCAATGCGCGCAAGTTCAGGCTCGGGTGGAAGTGGTAGTACGTCTGGAGATCTCAATGGAAGTAATTTTTCTCAAGGGGATGGTGTGTGGGATTTGGGTCATAATGACTGGCACTGCGGAATTGTTTATACTAACTCAGGTGGTGGTTGGGTTCCTCAGTTTTCTTGTTATTGAATCGTAGGGTGCGCCGTGTGCACCATTACCAGCTAGGGGCAATCGACTAAAACGTTGTCCCACGTTATTGCTGCGATATAAAGCGGTAAGGAAAATGCGAATGAATATTTTTATCATCAGTGGATTGTTATTGGTCCTGTTTTTACTGGCGAGGTATGCTTGGGCACCAAAATCCAATGAGTTGTTCTCCTCATTTTACGTGTTTTTATGCTTCTCGATTTCAACTCATGCACCATCAAGCAATCATCCGTATATTAGTATTGAAAGCTTGTTAGCGGTGGTGAGTTTTTGTCTGCTGGCTCAAGTGTTTACCCCGATTAAACAAGGCAATTCAGGCTTTGGTGGGCTTCAACCTGTTTTAAGAGGCATTGCGGTTTATTCACCAATGGCTTTTGTATGCCTGTATCTGCTTTTTAATCGTGTAGAATCGATGTTTTTGTTAATGTTTGCAACCTCAGCAATTTCTTTTGTGCTGGTGTTGTTAATGGCGCAAGGAAGAAGTTTGCTTTGTCGAGTCTGGAAGGGCTGACTTTATTCATGTAGTTGATGGTTTGCTGTTTTTATCACAGCAGCCAACAGCAGATGAACTCGATGATTTACAGGTCAATGTAACCATGCAAGGTGATTTGCTCAGCAGAATTCACTTCAAGTCGGGTGTATTAACCCCACTGGGTTTTAGTGATTGGCAAAGTCATTTAACGACTCGGGGTTTTGAAGACATGATTGAAGATTGGTTGCTTGAGGTAAAAAACAATAGCGCCAATCTAAACCGGCTGCAATCTATATTGGCTAGCCACCAACTTTGTGAGAAGCTGGTGGAGCAAGTATCCTTATCAACTAATCCACGGTCTTTCGCGAACTCACCAATACCAAAGCCAGTGCGATGAGTGCTGGTAACCCTTGAGTGAATATAATACTGGTTTTTGCGGTAATGCCACCAAATATTCCCGCAACGATAACGCAGGCCAAAAAGAAGATTTTAATGTCGACGCGCTTGGCGAAAAGGCCCCAAAATAGACCAGCCGCCAAAAAGCCATTATAAAGCCCTTGATTCATCGCCAGCACAGCAGAGGATGCTGCCAGTTCTGGTGACATTGAGAATATTTTTTGTCCAATGGGATGATTCCAAAAGAACATCTCCAATACTAAAATGCCGACATGGCTTATTGCGACAAAAAAAGTGAAAATATTTGCTAGTAGCTTCATAAAAATATGCCTTAGGTATTTATCTTTAGATTGGTTATCCGGCTCTACTGCCATTTTTCTTTCTGGCTTATTATCTACCGAATTGACCATGAACGATAATGTACTCTTGTTTAAGTAATTGAGGATAAATATCCCAAGCCCATCCACGTTTATGCTTTTTGGTATTGTTAAAATCTAAACATGGCGCGTAACTGGTGCTTATTGCATTCTTCACTTTTTTATCACCGTTGACCAGATAATTGTTTGCGATGTTAAAACAGTGTTTAACTTTTTCACTGTTACCGTCATTGATTAATGATTGGGTAAATTGATAAAAAACCGTCACTTCGAAATGCAGTAAACCTTGCTCAGCATTAATTAATGAAGTGATTTCAGGAAACTGTTGTTTTAACGCTTTGAGTAGAATACTTCTATCTAACATTGGCCACACCCTATATTAAACGCGACAACCAATGCATGATGTTTAAAAGAAACTGTTGGTTTTGTTCGCCACCATTGGCGAGAAATCCACATTTACCCTTATCGTTGATATTTATTTGCGCTGTAAACATACAAGCTTCACCAAATACCGCTATTCGACCTTTTCCGACCTCTAAAACCGCGCCTTGTGACCAGCCGCCGACTGAAGTTTTCGGCGTATCTGTGTTTATATCAAATGGACTGTTTGGCATGACAGAGTAAGCCGATTGGCTAAATATAAGCAGCGATGTTGCACTAGGTGGTATTTGAAAGGCTTGCCCACCAAAAGTTCTTATCTTACTCACGCTATCATTACTTTTTATACCATTGGTAATAACATGCTCAGCAAGATCGCCTTTTTTAATCCCATAAATCGAACTTCTATTTCCCGGGTCAAAAGCATGGCCATTATTAAATTTAAAGCCAAAAGCGGCTGCCAATTTTTCCGACGCTTTTGGCCATGGCATATGATCAGCTATCAAAAAAAGAGACCCGCCATTCAACACCCATTGATGAACCGCTTCTACTTCCTCTGATTCAAACGCAGGATAATTGGGTAACTCGCCATTGCTTCTATTTTTTTTGTTTAGCGCATTAGCGATAACCAAAATATCAGCTGACTTAAGATTGTCTAAGGTAAATTGTTTTTTGTTCGCTTTAACAAGGTAACCATCACTTTTGAGCACTTCAACAAAAGGACCATAACGTCCATCTGATGTATGGTAGTTATAATGGGCTTCATCTAAATATACCAGCGGAGGTTTATCTTTTAAAAACGTTTTAGGGTTATTTGCAGGGGTAAAATTGTCATCAGCTTGTTGTGGATTACCAAAATCAGAACACGAAGCCGTAAACAACATACATAAGCACAACATGGTGAGCTGACGCATTAATTTCATATCAAAACCTTTATTGATGGGAGGGCTATGCTGATTATACTGCACGCTTAAGTCTTATTACACCATCGATAAACCCATTGATGTCATACTGAAAAGAGATTCCAGTCACATAACACCTAAATTAACTAGGGTAATAGCCATATTCGACAAATTAACTTTGAATACCTGTACTGAGACCTGTAGGATATTACGCTACAATACACCACATAGGAGTTTTCATTCCCTCAAACCGCGCAGTAAGTACGACAGGGAGGATCAATTGGCAGTTGGATAAAACTGTTTTTTTCGGTTCTGTTTGTGTCATTGTCACCTTTATTCTTTTTACCTTAATGAATATTGATGTGGCGGAAAATCTATTCAATCAACTCAAAACCAATGTGACCACCCATTTTGGTTGGCTATTCAATCTATCCGTACAAATCTTTCTTTTCTTTGTGCTTTTTTTGGCTATCGGCAGGTTCGGCCAAGTGAGGCTAGGTGGTGTCGACTGCCGTCCTGAATATTCTCTAATGACCTGGTTTGCCATGCTGTTTTCCGCCGGTATGGGCATTGGTTTGATGTTTTGGAGTGTCGCTGAGCCAGTGTTTCATTTTAGTGCGCCGCCACTGGGCCAAGGAAATACCCCGCAAGCCGCTGTGCAGGCGTTTGAAATAACCTTTTTGCATTGGGGATTTCATGCCTGGGCCATCTATGCCGTCGTCGGTTTGACGGTCGCCTATAAAACCTTTAATAAAAACCGCCCCTTAACCATTAGTTCGGCATTTTATCCGTTATTGGGAGAAAAGTGGGTTAACCGTTGGCCGGGAAAAGCCATTGATATCACCGCCGTGGTGGCGACATTGTTTGGCGTGGCTACTTCACTTGGCTTTGGTGCAAGCCAGGTCAGTGCAGGTCTGAATTTCGTGTTTGGTGTACCTCAAACCGTTTGGGTCAAAGTCGCTATCATTTGCGCAATCACCTTATTGGCAACCCTTTCAGTGGTTTCAGGGCTAGATAAAGGGGTCAAACGATTATCACAGCTAAACTTGTTCGGTGCATTAATGCTAATGTTGTTGGTTTTCATCGCAGGACCGACGTTATTTTTGCTTAAGAGTTTTGTCGAGCATTTCGGTGGTTATGTCAGCAAGTTGATATCCTTGGCCAGCTGGAACAATAGTTATGACGCACAAAGCACCTGGCAAGGCAGCTGGACGGTTTTTTACTGGGCCTGGTGGATCGCCTGGTCGCCTTTTGTTGGTTTGTTTATTGCTCGAATTTCCAAAGGTAGGACAATCCGACAATTCGTGCTCGGGGTTTTATTGGTGCCAACGCTGATGACCTGCATTTGGATCAATACCTTTGGCGGTGCCGCTTTGTATCACGAGTTGTTTGGTGGCGGCGGTATTACCGAAGCTGTCAATAACGATGTAGCCACAGCGCTGTTTGTGCTGTTAGAGCAATATCATATCGGCCTATGGGTATCGGTGCTGGCGATGTTTATGGTGGTGATATTTTTTGTCACCTCTTCAGATTCCGGCTCTTTGGTCATTGATTATATTGCCTCGGGTGGCGCACTGCATCCGCCAAAAGCGCAACGGGTATTTTGGGCATTACTCCAAGGTGTCGTCGCTGCGGTGCTGCTGCTTGGCGGCGGTCTGGCGGCGTTGCAAACTGCCGCCATCGTGACCGGATTGCCATTTATGCTGGTATTGCTGTTTATGTGCGTGGCGCTGTACAAAACATTAAATCAAGATTTCCCGCGCGACAAAAAAACCAGTATTTTAACCAACACCAATAACCAACAGGAGAAAAAATGACTAAGCTTAGTCCATTATATAGATCGATACTTTGTGCATTAGCAGCAGGGTCTGTGCCTTTAGCCTCTGCACAAGAAGCACCGGCCAAAACAAAGAAAATTGAGACCATTTCGGTCACGGCCACCAAACGTACTCAGAATATTCAAGATACGCCATTGGCCGTTCAAGCGGTATCGGCAGAAAATATCATCGACCAAAACATCGGCAACTTTGATGATTTTGTGCGGTATATGCCCAACGTCACCTAAGGTGGTCGTGGGCCCGGCCAATCCGATGTGTTTATTCGTGGTATGGCTATCCAGCCGATAGCGGTTATGTTATCTGGCGCACAAGGGACTATGCCCAACGTTGCGCTGTATGTCGATGAACAACCCGTCACTGCACCGGGTCGTAATCTAGATGTTTATGCGACTGACTTGGAACGGATAGAAGTATTGCCTGGGCCACAGGGCACCTTGTTCGGTGCAAGTTCTCAGGCAGGCACCATCCGTTATATCACCCAAAAACCCCAATTAGACGGTGTTTCTGCCCGTGTTGCGGCGTCTACCTCGCATACTAAAAATGGTGAAATGAGCAACTCGGTAGAAGGGTTTGTCAACCTGCCGGTGAGCGACGATTTTGCCGTAAGAATGGCATTTTACAATGTTCATCGCGGTGGTTATATCGATAATGTCTTGGGCGAATTCACCTTAGACTCTGCCATCAACGCACAGTCTAGTGTTGATTTGGCACCCGGCACCATTTACGACTCGGTTAGCAATGAAGCCTTAGTCAAAGAAGACTTTAACGACAGCTTCTACAAGGGGTTTCGTTTAGGTGCAAAGTATTTGATCAATGACGATTGGACCTTGCTGGCCCAACATGCCCACCAAGAGCTGGGCGCCGATGGCGTATTCGATTATGATCCTGAAGTTGGTGACCTAGAAGTCTCACGCTTTTTCCCCGACGAGCTTAATGATAAGTTCGATCAAACGTCATGGACAGTCGAAGGTCGCATGAATGCGCTGGATATTGTCTATACCGGTGCCTTTTTAGATCGGGAAGTCAATCAATCCATCGACTATACCGGTTATAACAATTCCGGGGCGTTTATCGCTTGGTATACCTGTACCTACGAAGAAACCCGTCATTGCCTTCATGCCGACAAGGGTTTTAAAGGTAAGCAAGATCACACCCGCTTTACTCAAGAGTTTCGCGTGGCCACCGACCTGAGCGATACGTGGCATGTGATTGGTGGGGTATTTTATGATGATGTTGAAATCGAAACTCAGGACGATTTTTACTATATGGCCACACCCGAGTTGGGTTTTGCCCCCAATGGACCGGTGCCGACAGCCGTCAACATCAATGACAATTTCAGGCCGCCCGGCGTGGCATTTTTCAACGATATTACCCGCACCGAAAAGCAACTGGCCTTTTTCGGTGAACTGTCTCATGACTTAACCAAACAGTTAACCGTCACGGTGGGCTTGCGCTACTACGATATGGAATCCGATTTTTACGGATCGTCAAACTTTGCCGAGCAAGGCACCGATGGCAATGCCGGACGGGATTATGATGTTACCGGCGGGCATACTGACGAGCCGCTTAAAGCAGATGATATTATTACCAAACTCAACGTCAGCTATCAGGCAAACGATGATTGGTTATTATACGGTACGTTTTCGGAAGGTTTCCGCCCCGGTGGATTCAATCGTGGCGGCGGCGCTGATTCGGTCAACCCAGATTTCCCTCAGGTCAAAGTCAATTATGAGACTGATGACGTCACCAACTACGAGTTCGGTTGGAAATCAATGTTGCTCGATCACTCGTTACGCTTTAACGGTAATCTGTATTTTATCGAATGGGATAACATGCAGGTCTCGCGCTTTGATCCGCAAAACGTCTCTATTTTGACCTTTATTGAAAATGCCACCGATGCCGAGATTTATGGCATTGAGTTCGATGCTTCTTGGGTGGTTGGCGATAACTTGACTTTGTTTGGCGCAGTGTCCTATAACGAAACTGAGCTGACGGCAATCAACGCCCAGGTTATCGAAATGGCCCCACTCGGTAGCGAGTTACCGATGTCACCGAAAGTGCAGGCCAATATTCGTGCCCGCTATGACTTTGAGGTCGGGGGTTATATGGCTAACTGGCAGGTAGGGGTGCAATATGCCGCTAAATCCTACAGCTCAATCGTGGCAGCCGAAAGAAAAACGCAAGCCAGCTATTCGATGGCGAATGCGTCGGTGACCCTTGAAGACGATAATTGGCGATTGACATTATTTGCCGACAATCTGACCGATGAACGGCCTGAGCTGTTTATCAACAACCAGGATGACATTACCCGTATAGGCACGTCTCGGCCGAGAAGTATCGGTTTGAAGGTTAGCTATAGTTACGAGTAATAGTTACGAGTAATAGCTACGAGTAGCGTAATTAAAGGTGCCGCAATTGCGGCACCTTTATTCTTTTCACTGTTATCTACCATGCAATGATTCAACTATGTCCAAACCGTCAAATCCTGAAAACGCCATTGAAACGGCTGAAAAATATATCAAGCAACAGCAATTCGCTCAAGCACTGGCATTGTTGCAACCGCTGGTGCCACAAAATCGTCAAAGCCTGTATTTGACCGCGGTCTGTTTACGCTATCAACAACAATATCAAGCGGCATTGGTGACGTTACAGCAGCTGTTTGAAGACTCGCCTGACTACGCGAGGGCCTACCAAGAAGCAGGCCATTGTTATACCGCGATAAAAGCGTGGGAATTGGCCAAAAAAAATTACCTTAAAGCCGTGACTTATAACCCGGCGCTGTTGGCGAGCTGGCAAAGACTCGGCTTGATGGCCAAAACACAAAACGATAACGGCTTGATAGAGCAGGTTAAAAATCACCTAGCTTATTTTGCCGACTTGCCAGATGTGCTGATCAGCGTCACGAGCATGATACATGAGGGTAAGTTGTACAAAGCTGAAAACCTTTGCCGTCACTTTTTGCAACACCACAAGCATCACTCGGAAGCCATGCGTTTATTGGCCAAAATAGCCGCTGAACTACAAATCCTCGACGATGCTGAGTTTTTGCTCGAAAGCATTATGACCTTTGCACCGAGCCATAAAATGGCGATGTTCGATTATATTGGCGTATTACATCAAAAACAAAAGTTTAAACAGGCGTTTGAACAGGCGCAACAGCTGTTGGCACTGGATCCAGACAACCCCGGTTATAGAAATTGTTTTGCCAATCACTGCGCCGCTGTGGGTTTGTTCGAACAGGCCATTAACGAGTATCGCACCGTCGAACAAATCTTGCCCGACAGTGAAGGGGTGGCGCTGTCTAGAGGTCATGCCCACAAGGCGATTGGACAACATCAAGACGCGATTGATGCCTATTGCCACGCGGCCGAAATAAGAGCGGATTTTGGCGATGCCTATTGGAGTTTGGCCAATCTAAAAACGTATCGTTTTAGCCAGCAACAAACCGAGCAAATGCAAACGCTTGAATGCCAAAAAGTCATTGACCCGTCAGATCGGATCCAGCTGTGCTTCGCTTTGGGTAAGGCGTTTGAAGACGGTCAAGAAACCGATTTGGCCTTTAAATATTATCAAACTGGCAATCGACTTCAGTCAGCCAGACTCAACTACAGCCGCGAAAATATGCAGCAGACATTTGAGGCGCAAAAACAGTTTTTTAATGATCAAACCATCGCAGCCTGCCCACGCTCTAGTTGCGAAGACAGTGCACCGATATTTATTGTCGGATTGCCAAGGGCCGGTTCGACCTTGATAGAGCAGATTTTGGCTTCACACTCTCAGGTTGACGGTACCATGGAACTGCAACATATCATGTCACTGGCCCATCAGCTTGACGGTCGGCGCAAAAAAGATGAGGCGGGAAAATATCCGCAACTGCTGGCTGACTTGTGTGGTGAACGTCTTGGCGAGCTGGGGCAGGACTACATAGAACAAACCCGTATTCACCGCCAAGGCGCAGCATTTTACACTGACAAAATGCCCAACAACTTTCGCCATATCGGTCTTATCAAGCTGATTTTGCCCAATGCCAAAATTATCGACGCCAGACGCGATGCCATGTCATGTTGCTTTAGCGGTTACAAACAATTGTTTGCACAAGGTCAGGAGTTTAGTTATGACCAAGAAGATATCGGCCATTACTATCGTGGTTATGTCGATTTGATGGACCATTGGCATCAGGTTTTTCCCGGTGAGATCATCACCGTCGACTACCAAACGGTGGTTGATGATGTTGAAGGGCAGGTCAGACGTGTATTAGACTTCCTCGGTTTGCCGTTTGAACAAGGCTGCGTCGATTTTCATCAGACCCAGCGCTCGGTGCGTACCGCCAGTTCTGAACAGGTAAGACAGCCTATCTATCGGTCTGGCTTAGCGCCGTGGAAATCTTTTGCCGAGCACCTAGCACCTTTACAACATGCACTCGGTGATTTGGCCAGTGAGGGTTAATGCCTGTTGATTGGAGCTAACCCCGTTCCCTCGCTCCTCCATAGATTTAGACAAACTATGACAGTTTTTGACATTTTGACTAAGGAAATTAACACCGTTGTGGTGCACACTCTGTCTTGTAGACTTCTTAACAAGACAAAAGGAACTCAGGATGTTGGTTAATTTAAATTTTTCAAAAACGGCTTTGGCAGTATCACTTATTTGTTCAACCCTGGCGCTAACGGGATGTGGCAGCGGCAGTAAAACAACGGCACAAGTAACACCGCCAGTGGTGCCAGCGGATACGGGTAGTAATACTGATGGTGGCGGGCAAACAGTCAGTCAATTCGATGCGGTGCAGGGTCACTGGAACAAACTGGGATACGGTGAATTTATCCACATTAACGCGGGTAATATCGAATTGTATGAATTTAATGATTTTGGTTGCATCAAAACCGAATCATTAACTTATGCCCAGACTGATCCGCTGGTTGAACAGCTCTATAAAGCTGACCAAAATACCCTGTCAGTACAACTCAAAGGTGATGTTAACCAAGAATTTTATCAGTTGGCTGATAGTTTGCCTGAGGCTTGTAACAGTCCGCTTGAAGTCTCTGCCAATACCAATCCGCTCTCGACTTTCGA
This sequence comes from Phenylobacterium sp., assembly GCA_047617105.1. Lineage (GTDB taxonomy): Bacteria > Pseudomonadota > Gammaproteobacteria > Enterobacterales > Alteromonadaceae > JABSOG01. Next base: position 34,027 of record JBLGCB010000012.1, read on the forward strand.
TTACTTCTGGCACAGTTTTAATGACTATTATGCGTTTTTTGACCAGCGTCAAGTGAACTGGCAACAGGTTTATCAGGACTATCGTTCACAAGTCACAGACCAAACCACCGATGAACAATTATTCGAGATTTTTGCTGCCATGGTTGCCCCATTGGCGGATGCTCATGTCAGCATTGCTGGAACCGGCGGCCGCTTTTTTAATGTCGGCAAACCGATACCCGTTAAAAAAGCCATCGAAGGTGGTGTTGTTAGTAGCTACCGGGATGATGAACTGGTGACTGCTGAGCAATATGAAGAAGTTTTTAACATCATTTACCTGCAAGCCCAAAAAGGTTATGTCACCGCACAAAGTCAGCGGCAGTTTCCTTCAGGCAGCGAGTTTCCTACTTTATTTTGGGGCAAAAGTGATGACAATGTCGGGCTGTTGGTGATAAACAATATGTTTGATTTTGTCACTGGCAATGTTGACCCAGATACTGATGCCGTTGTTGCGGCGGTGAAAAGCAAAATGGATACTGTGATGGCACAGCTTGGCGATACCGACGGCATGATCCTCGATATACGCAGTAATGGCGGTGGCACCGATGCCGTCTCTTTGGCCATTGCGGGTTATTTTGCCGACCAGGATATCACCGCTTTTAGCAAGCAGGCACAGAATAAAGCCGGGGTAGGCCATCGTTATACCGCGACGGTCAGCGCCAATGAAACCGCTTATAATAAACCGGTTTATCTGTTGACGAGTCAGGGGACCGCCAGCGCCGCTGAAATTTTTACCATGGCCATGGCGCAATTGGACCATGTGACTTTGGTGGGCGAATCAACCTCAGGCGCATTGTCTGATGTATTGGCTTTTAGCTTGCCCAATGGTTGGCAGTTCTCTTTATCGAACGAAGTGTATGAAGACAATTTGGGACAGGTATATGAAGTTACAGGATTTACCCCTGACTATCCAGCACCCGCTTATTCTCTGGAGTCGTTGATATCACGTAAGTTCGAAAGTTATGAGTTGGCACTGCAAAAACTGGGAAAATGGCAACAACCGCAATTAAGCACACAGCAATTTGAGACCCATTTGGCTGAACTGATGCGCCAAGGTGTGATCCCTGGTGCCGCTATTGCGGTGGTTAAATCTGGCGAAATCGTTTATGAACAGGGCTTTGGCAAAGCTGACGACAGTGATCGTTTGGTGACATCACAAACCCCGTTTTTTCTCGGTTCGGTCAGTAAAACCTTACTGGGCTCCACCATCGCTCAAGCTGAGGCCGACAATCTGTTGTCTTTGGATGACCCAATTGAGCCCTTGCTCGATTGTCAGCTGAGTTATTTACCTAGCAATTCACAAAACGAGCCACCTACCAATCCACAAAACGAGCCACCTAACAATTCAGCTAACGCGGATTTTTCGCCGAGTTTTCGTCATTTGGTCACCCACACTGCTGGCATTATTGATGATGAAATCAGTTATAACTGTGCTTATTATCTGATAGCTGATAATAGCAGCTTGCTGAACCTGTTTGATCCAGACCAACCCTGTGAAGACAATATAGATATTAGTATGACCAACTTTTTGGCCAGCTATCTTGACCAGGACGGCGAACGTTATCAGGCGGCAAATTTTGCGACCCATTATGGCTTTGCGGCACCACAAGTGAGTTTTTATTCTAATATTTCATCGGCATTGGCAGGCCATGCGCTGGAGCAGAAAGTCGGCAAAACCTTGTCTGAATTGTCAGATCAATATGTCTTTGCACCGGTGGGGATGGACAATACCTCGTGGTCAATTGACGGTATTCCTGCTGATATTGCCAGCCGGTATATCATTGATGATAGCAGTGGTGAGGCCGTTCCTTTACCCGAGTATAATGCCATCACCTATCCGGACGGCGCTGCCATTTCAACTGCCGGTGATTTGGCCAAATATATGGCTGCTGCGATGAATCAAGGTCAGTATCAGGGCGAGCAGGTTTTGGCGGCATCAGCGGTAGAACAGATGTTAACAAGCCAGACAGATGCCCCGGTGATGGAACGTGGTATCGGTTATTTCTGGCGTCTAGACGGTGACATTTTTTCTCATGGTGGTGCTGATCCTGGGGTGATGACTAAAATTTGGGCAGACCGTAAAAATGACGTTGCTATCGTATTGCTGACCAATGGCGATATGTTTAATGCCAATACCGAGGACCGCTTTGATGAGATACTGGCTTTGCTGAAAACCTTCGCTCGTAGTCAGTAGTCGTTTGCACTAATCCCCGCAGTAAGGTGCGGGGAATCAACTTGTTGTGCTTGTACGCTACTGACAACCACCACGCTCGAAATACATGTAAACACCATTTGGTGTTATTGACCACTACCCGATGCATTCAACAACAACGGCAACCAGCCCCCAAGACTGCCAGGCACTGAGGCGGCATTGATCGGATTAGAGCCAAGGCTGAGTTCGTCGACATCGGAATAACCATCATTATCATCATCTAGGTCAGCATTATTGCCGATGCCATCACCATCAGTATCAACGGATTCACTGCCATTTAAAGGGAATGGATCGGCAATATCATTAACACCATCATTATCATCATCTGGGTCAGCATTGTTGCCGATGCCATCACCATCCGTATCAACGGATTCTAAAGCATCCAACGGGAAAAAATCTTGCCCGTCATTAACACCATCATCATCAGTATCCGCTTTAAGCGGATTGGTCAGGTGTATTACAACCTCCCAAAAGTCATTCAAGCCATCGCCATCGCTATCGTGGTTGTTGGGATCAGTGCCATAGAAAAATTCAATGTAATTGTTCAGCCTGTCATTATCTGCATCCTGCGACCTATCCGCTTCGTTGCGTGGATTCAAACCATGGCGCACCTCCCAGCCATCGGTCATCTGGTCGTCATCAGTATCTGCGAGATTCGGGTTGGTTCCGGCCTGATACTCTTCGATATTGGATAAGCCATCACTATCAATGTCGTCATCGCTATCGAGCGGATTGGTGCGGTCAAGCCCAAAGAGATCTTCCCAAAAGTCAGCCATGGCATCGCCATCACTATCGACCAAATTGGCTTGGCCAAAACGAATGTTATCAATATTCACCCCATTGATGTCGCTGCCAACTCCGGAGTAACTTTGACTATGCCAGCGAATTTGATGAAACCCAGCCGTTAGAATGGTGCCGAAAGTGGTCCAGCCTTCAGCCGACGTGGTAGACATTACTGGTTTACCATCGATCCACAGCGCAAAGCCGTGAAGCTCCTTGTTACTGAGTTGATAGTCAAATACCAAATACCCGGGGGCAAAGAACCCCGACCAAGTTATCCGGGCACCTTGGTAGTATGTGGTCGACAATGAACCCAAAGCAAAATTACCATGGCTAGAAAGACTGTCAGATATGTGCCAACCCATTTTATGATCAATATCCGATAACCATCCCTGTGGCAATTGGCCATCTTCAAATGACAGCCTAAACTCAGATAGGGTCGGCGGATAATCGTTAGGGTCGGATGGATTGGTGTCTACTTGGTATTCAACCTGGTTGTTGTAACCGTCGCCATCGGTGTCTATGATGGCATCAGCAGAACTTAATGGGTCAAAGCCATGATTGACTTCCCAGCTATCGAGCATACCGTCATGGTCACTGTCACCCGACAATATGTAGGTACCATGGTGGTATTCTTGTGCATTGGTTAAGCCATCATAATCTGGGTCCAGTGCGGCATCAAGGGGATCTTGATAATCCAATTGGTTGATGATTTCCCACACATCTGGCATTGAATCACCATCGCTATCAAGCTCAGTTGATACGCCAAAGCGTAAGTTGTCAATAGCAAGCGGTTCATTGTCTCCGCGATATGGAATCGAATGGCTCCAGGTTAATGTATGAAATCCTTCGCTCAGAAATACGGCTTTGGTTTGCCAATCATTATTGCCTTGCAAAGAAAAGATATAATTACCGTCAAGGTATACCCTGAGTCCATAACTGGTTTCATCAGGTATCAGCGCATCAAATAATAAATACCCTGATGTCACCATGACTGACTGGTCAATATAAGAATCCCAGCCTGACGACTCTTTTACTGCTTGAAAACTTTTTTCGCCCTCAGTGGCGAAACCTTCGCCGACTTGCCAACCTGGTTGGGCAAACGCCCTGGCTTCTTGCCGCCAGCCTTTGGGTAAGGTGCCTGCTTCAAATGATTGGTTAAATTCACTGAGGGTCGGCGGAAAACTGCTGGCATCACTGGGGTCGTTGTCTATTTGATACTCCTGCAAATTGCTAAAACCATCACCGTCAGAATCGGCATCAATATTATCCTTATGGGTGGGATTCAGCTCATAACTCACCTCCCAACCATCGGGCATTTTATCACCATCACTGTCAGGGTGGAGAATGTCAGTGCCATTGTGATATTCTGCCTGGTTGGTTAAACCATCGTTATCTGGGTCAAGCAATGCATCGGCCGGGTCATTAATATCTAGGTTGTTAGTCACCTCCCAGACATCCGGCATTAAATCGCCATCGCTGTCCAAATCTGTTGCAATCGCAAAACGCACGTTATCCAGCCAAAAATAGCTGTCATCTTGAACATGATTCCTTTTAAATAAATACCATCGAATACTATGGCGTCCTTCACTTAGCCAAATGCCTTTGGTTTGCCACTGATTGTCAGTATTATCAATGCTCATCACGTGTTGACCATCAACAAATAAAGACAAAGTGACTGCCTCTGAGCCAACTTCATCAGAAAATTTAAAGTCAAATAATAGGTAATTAGCCTCAAAATAAGCTGACCAGGTCATACTAGGATCGCCAGAGTAGTAGGGGCTGACAGTGGCTTGCAAGCTTGCCAGTCCTTCACTGCTGGTGGTTGAGGTGAATTGCCAGCGGTCACGAAATTCTAGTTCTGGTAACCAGCCGGGCTGTAAAGTATTGGCTTCAAAAGACTCCGTCCATTGTTGGTGCGTGATTGGAATATCTTGTGCATCAGCAGGATCACTACCGGTCAGATATTCACTCAGATTATCAAAGCCATCATTGTCTAAATCTGCGTTGACATCGCTGGCATCTGTCGGGTTTAATTGGTTTGCCACTTCCCAGCCATCAGGAATACCATCGTCGTCAGTATCGGCATTGTTGATATCGGTGCCCGCCTGAAATTCTTGCAAATGACTCAGGCCGTCGTTATCAGTATCTAGGCTGGCATCTGCCGGATCATTGACATTTAGGTTGTTATTATACTCCCAGACATCGGTGATACCGTCACCATCACTGTCAAGCGTAGCAAAATCACCAAAGCGAATATTGTCTAACCATGCGTGTCCTGGGGTGTCGGAATCCTCGTTGGCTGGGAAAGATTGATGGAAAAAGCGGATGGTGTGGAATCCGGCGGGGATTGCGATTGACCTGGTTGTCCAGTGATACCCTGGCATACTCATGACTTGAGTCCCATCAACATGAACATTGAAATGCGAAAAATAATCTCCGTGGTAATGATTCATATCCAGCAGCAGATAACCCTCGGCAAACAAACCTGACCACTGTGCTTGGACTTCGCTACCGTGCAAGCTATAGAGACCATCACTGGCTTGTTCTGAGGTGACTTGCCAGTTTTTATCAAATCGATGCTCATTGGAGGGGTGGTCACCAATGATTTGTCGCCAGCCTTGTGGCAACTGTTGTTGCTCAAAAGAGAGCTGTAACTGACTTATCTGCTGTGGCCACAGGGCACTATCTATTGGATTGGTTTGTGCCAGATACTCTTGCATATCAGTAAAACCATCGTTATCGGTATCTTGAGTGGCATCGTTGGCCACCAGCAAGTCAAAGCCATATTCAAACTCCCAAAAGTCGGGTAGCGCGTCATTATCGCTGTCGACATCGTCAAGGTCGCTGCCTTGCTGGTATTCTTGCAAATTGGTTAAACCATCATTATCGCGATCAAGCAAGGCATCAGCAGGGTCTTTAAAATCCAGTTGATGATTCACTTCCCATATATCTGGCATTAAGTCACCATCGGTGTCTGATGAATCGGTGAGACCAAAGACAAGGTCATCAATCCACAGACGGGTTAAATAGTGACTATAAGTGGTTGTTAACACCCATTCCAGGGTATGAAATCCTTCATCTAGCCACACTGCGTGGCTGGTCCAACGTGATGGTGGTGGTGCCATTGTTAGTGCGACCTGGCCATCAACCAGCAAAGTAAAGGTTGTATTATGAAGAGAATATCCATTCATATCAAAGGTCAGATAACCTGCTGAAAACATCGCTGACCACTGGATCTGCACGCCTTTATCGATACTTATTGTATCGGAACGAAGACTATATAGACCATCAGAGGTATTACCATCGGTGACACTGCCTTTAATCACCGTAAAACCCGGGTCATTATTGGTTCGATTAAACCAACCATGGGCTAAACCTGCTTCAAAAGATTCAGCATATGCCGTCAGTGGTACGGGCATACTGGCAGCATTGGTGGGATCACTATGGCTGATATACTCTTCAAAGTGATTAAAACCATCACCATCGTGGTCAGAAAATTGGTCACTGCTATCGACGGGGTTGAGGTGATGTTCAAGCTCCCAGTTATCCGGTAAACGATCACCATCGCTGTCAGTGTTCACTGGATTGGTTTGATAAAGGTTGATTTCATCAAAGTCACTGAGGGTGTCACCATCGGTGTCGGTATTGGTTGGGTCGGTGCCTGCCTGAAATTCTGCTAAGTTATTCAAACCGTCATTATCGGCATCTGCCAGTGGCATATCAGTATCGTCAAAAGCAAAGCCGTATCTGTCCTGCCAAAAATCGGATATGTCATTATTATCCAAGTCTAAGGCGGGCAAATTGTCACAGGACACACCAACAGCCAAGAATGCTCGATCAACGGGGAGGGCCGGATATTGCCTGTCTAATGCTGAGGCAATAACACCGCAGGCGGCCGCTGCAAAGCTCGAATTCGATGTCCAATAGTTTTTATTGGCATCAACCATCACATCATATGCCCGGCGAAAACCCCAATCAGGTGTATTGGCCAATAGGTAAAATGCTTTGTTAAAAATGCCACTGCTATCATGGACATTCATCAAATCATCATAATCGGCAAAATGGTCAATGGATTTGCCATTTAAGGTCGGGTCAGCAAAGTAACGTACCGCTTGAGTCGTTTTGGTCAGTTGGCCGCCAATCAGCCAGTCATTACTGCCATTGACTTTAAACTCAACCGCTTCGCCGCTGATATCTGAAAATGCCTCATTAATACCACCTGATTGTTGGTTATAAACCAGCCTCGAATATTGTTGGGTTAAACCGTGAGCGATTTCGTGACCCAATAAATCGGCACTGGTTAAGGGATACAAGTCGTCTGCACCATCGCCAATATAAACCGTCGAATTATGCCAATAGGCACCTTGGTATTGTTTTAAATAGTGAACCTTGAC
>JBLGCB010000013.1:0-41374 GCA_047617105.1 Phenylobacterium sp.
GGTGCTTGGTGTAGATTAATATCATGCTGCTGATTAGCCAGTAAGATATTTTCTTCTTTGGCAAACATCAAAAACCGCTTGGTGATATCACTTCTAAATAATAGTTCATTATAGGTGGATGCCACATATGCTTTGGCGACAAATTCGATGTAGGTGGGTTGTTGTTGATAAAAAATTTGCTTCGGTTTACTCGGTTCAAAATAACTAGACGCCTGAATGGCTTCCCATATGGCATCTTCAGCTGCTTGTAACTGCGCTTTACTCGCTACTGGTGACAAATAAAGCTTGGTTACCACCAAAGAACAGCGATGACCATCATTAGCATTACTTAAGTCCGCGCCCCACAAGCTATTGGTTGGCAGACACACTTTATCATCATCCAAGGTCACCAAAATTAAATAGAAAATACCAATTTCTACCAACTTTCCACTCTGACCATTAATCGTTATCCGATCGCCCACCCGAACTGTATTGCTCAATGCCATCACGGTTCGAAACGCAATACCACCAATAGCCGCTTTGGCCAAATCAGTGCCAGTAAAAAGCAACCAGATTAAAAATATCAAAAAAGTGAATAACAGCCCTTGGCCTCCCGTTTTATCCCCAGGCAGTGTTGCAATGCTCACCGGGTCAGCAAAAAACACTTCCACCCCACCGAGAATAAAGGGTAAAAACACCACGGGCACAATCAATACTAACGCCTGCTTTATAGCATCCCATTTTAGTTCCTTAGGCGTTATGCTTTGATTGACCAAAACCTCTGGAGGCAATCCTTGCGCTTTTCGTTTATCAGCAGTCTGTTGTTTTTTCTTTTTTATATACAATACATAACAAAATTGGCAAACAATAACCAATAACACATAGAAAAACACATAGCGATTATCTAATAACTTCAGTAAATCAGTCATACCAACTCCTTTTCCATACCGTTCATCATAGATAGGACATTCAGACCAATGGTCTCTCTCACCAAAAATAGCACAATCGGCAGGGTGTCTTGGTTCAATGCATAATGTCCATCTTTTTCTACCACAGTATTGGTGGCTTGTAACGCCGCCATAATGCGCTGGTTTAAGGTGTAATTCAGCCCTAAATCCAATTTAATTTCTTCACCAGTTGAAGGGCCTGCAATCAATAAACAGGCGAGCGTTCGTTGCTCATCTCTTGCTGATGGGCGACCAACAATCGACCGCAACGCTAAATAATTGTCTTTTAGCTTGCTATCCTCCCCCGATAGCTTAGTGCCAAGGCGTTCGAAGTTTGCCAAAGCTTGCACGCTTTCAGTCCATTTTTCTAACTCTACTTTTACTGCGGTATAACTGTCTTTTTGAATGCCAATGAAAAAATCATAGTTCTTGGCATGTTTTAAAAAAGCATAAGCAAAGATATTGATTTCACAAACAGGGTGGCCGTTTTCTGCAAATTCAATTTCGGTCATAGCACCAATAAACTGATTAACATCATCGAACCCTTCAACACGACGACGAAATAGCTTATCCAATTGCACGATAAACTCTGGCGGCGAGTGACCCAGCAGCTTTTCCAGTTTGGTCTTATAATCATCGGTGTCGGCTGGGCTCGCTGTTGTTTTGGCCGACTCATGTAATGATAAGGCGGTGATGCCTTTCTTTTGCGCTGCCCACCCGGCGGTTAACTTAATGGTTAGCTGTTTTGATCCCATATAATAGTTCCTCACGATTTAGCAGCCGCGTATAAACATTCACTGTCAATATCGCAGTCATCATATTAAACCCAATTGATGCTTAGGAGAAAGCCATAGCAAAGGTAATTGCCATTTTTATCTGTCATTGGTGGAGATATTCATCATTTCAATTTCGTTGTTAATATCTTAACCACGAACTGCCGCGCTCCACCAAGCGCAAATCATCTCCTTGAACTCTACGCTTTTTACCGTTACAGTTGTATCCGAATCAGCAAAAGCACCACTTACTTCGACAATTGTCATAAAAATCAAAAAGAGAATCGCCAATGCGACCAACCAGAGCACTTTTTGCTCTTATCAACCACACCCTGTCACTCATGCTATGCACCGCTATCACCCTGTCAGCCATGCCTGTTATAGCCGAAAATTTCCATTTTAATCATGTTCTCGACAGCCGTGGTAATACCATCAGCAATGTCCGTAGCCTGTTTAGCGATAAACAAGGTTACCTATGGTTAGGTGGCGACGCCGGGGTTTACCGCTTTGATGGTTACAGTACTGTCAAGGTTAACGCTAGCCCCACTGGCGCTTTGTTTATTGATAATGATCAGCAGCTGTGGAGTGCCGGCACCACTGCTTTAACCGCCTTAACAGCCAATACTTACACTTCGATTTCATACCCCAATATCAGCGGTAAAGCCGGCAAGGAACTTATCTATCATATGCTGCAAACCCAAGATGGGCGTCACTTTTTTGCCCATAATTATGGCCTTAGCGAATACCATCAGGCACAAAACACCTTTAGCCCGTATGCCTTCACAACCTTCAAGGACTTCAAAACCGGCAAGAGCCTAGACAATCAATCACCAAGCACAATAGCAGTCACCGCATTATTACAACTGTCTGATGACACCCTGTTACTCGGCACCTCCCAAGGACTTTTTGCCTTACCCTTGGCACAACTTGCCAATAAAAACACTGACCTCACCACCATCACTTTAACCAAGCCCATTATTGCCCAAATACGAGTATCAGATATCGTGTTGGCCGATGATGGCACTCTGTTGGTCGGCAGTCATAATGGCTTTTATCAGGTTAATCAAGATGGCAGTCAGTTACGCCATTACCGCCATGATGAAAACAATGCCAATACCATCAGCAGCAACAATATCACTCGGGTACTCGCCGACACTTTAGGCAACATCTGGCTTGGCAGCAGTCATGGTTTAAGTGTACTTTTACCCGCTAAACCTGCTAAGCCCGCTAAGCCCGCACAAGAACAAGAGCAAGTCATCAAGCGGTTTTTTCACCACCCCGATGACCCAACTAGCTTGAGTAATAATCTCATCACCGACCTTCATCAGGACACTAACGGTAATATTTTAATTGCCACCTACTCCGGTATCGACCGCTACCACCATAGTGATATTCACCTCAAAGCTTACCAACCGGCTGATCAAACACTAGGCGAAAGCATCAACAACGTTTGGAGTTTACAACATGATAAGCAACAAAACTTATGGGTCGGCACCTTTGGTTCTGGCCTGATGCGCTCTGACCTATTAACCTCTGACCTATCAACCTCTGACCTATTAAATCCTGACCTACTAAACCCTGGCCTGCAAGCTTTTCAACATTACCATGCCGATATGAATGACCCCGACAGCCTAGCCAATAACCGGGTGGGCGCGTTATTTAACGACCGCCTCAATCGACTATGGATAGGTACCAACGCAGGACTGCAACTATTTGACCCAACACACAACCGATTTAAACCCATTGCCTTAATTGATCACCAAGGCAAAGACTGGAACAGCCATTCTATCTACGATATCGCCTTAAGCCAATCAGGCGAATTGTGGTTGGCCACCGACGCAGGTATTGCACAAGTGGCATCAGACTTGGTTACAGTCACGATGTATGATAAAACCTCCCAGGTAAAAATCGACCACAACCAATGGGTGCGCAGTGTTTTCCCGGTCGACCACAGGATATTGGTTGGCTCAGACAAGGGTCTGCATATACTCGATACGCAACAGCAAACAGCGACCAAGTTTGACAACACTGGCCTAATATACAATATCATCCAAGACAGCGAAGCCAACATCTGGCTGCTGGGCGCAACCGGATTATTGCTGTTTGACCCCAAAGCCTCAGCTTCGCAACAATTGCAACGAATAACCGAAAAAACCAAAACCTTCAACCCCGACAATCAGCCTGACATGTTCTGCAACAATGCAACCGAAGATAGATATAAGCAATTGTGGCTGGTGTGCAACGAAGGACTCAAAGTGGTCGATATCATCAATAAGCGTTTTATTGCCAACCACAGTAAACAAGACGGCACCGATTTGTCTGGTTTCTTAACCGGTTCACAATCAATGATCACCAATCAACAGGGCGATATTTTACTCGGCGAACGTAAGGGCATCACGGCATTTACGCCGTCAAAACAACAACGCCAGCGTCAACAAGCCAATATCGCCATCACCCGCATCCGTTTTTCGGCCGCAGACGGCAATATCCACAGACCGCAGAATCCATTGGACTTTAACCCCGACCTTAACTCTAACCTTAACTCCAACCTTAACTCCAACCTTAACTCCAACCTTAACAACAGCGAAAAAAGCTTACCTGAGGCATTGCCCCCCGCCCTGCAAAAAGTAGAATTTGAGTTTTCAAGCCTCGATATGGCACGGCCACAATCGAGCCAATACCAATATCAACTGCTCGGTTATGAACAATCTTGGACCACCACCGGTGTCGATAATCGTCGCGCCATTTACACCAATTTGGCTGCGGGTCAATATACCTTTAAAGTCAAAGCGTTATCTTCGGGCAAGGGCGAAAAAGCCACCAGTTATGACTTTGTCATCGAAGCCAAACCATGGCAAACCTGGTGGGCTTATTTAAGCTATGGCTCAATATCGCTGTTACTGATTTATATGCTGATCGTACTACGCACCGCAGCACTGACCAAGCAAAGCGCCAAACTCGAACAACGTATTGCGTTGCGTACCAACGAACTCCAGCAAAGCAAACAAGAAGTCGAGCAATTGATGACCGAGCGCGAAAAATTAGTTGAGAATATTTATCATCAAACCCGCACGCCACTGCAAATCATGCTGGCCAATATCAACGCATTAAAGGCCAATGAACTGTCCATTGAAGTTTATGCCCATAACCAAACCGCCAAAGTGGATTCACTGGTGCACCTAACCGCTCAAATCCTCGACGTTTCACGGGTCACCAGTATCAAAGATGAAGCACTGCAACAGGTTGATTTAACCGCTTTACTCAAACCGTTAGCATTAGGCATTGCCGATGTGGCCAGCATTAAGAAGCTGCGCTTTAAATGGACCATTGACGAGGCAATGACGGTCTCGGGATTGCCCAACAGCCTCGAACACGCCATTGACAACATCCTCTCTAACGCGGTCAAATATACTGACCAAGGTGCTATCAAGTTCAGCGCCAGCCAACAAGCAGATAATATTGTTATTCAATGCTCAGACACTGGCATTGGCATACCGCTGGCCGACCAGCACAACATCTTTAAACGCTATCAACGCGCGTCGAATGCCCTAGACCGCCAAGGCGCAGGCATTGGCCTTGCCATGGTCAAAGATGTGATCAACGCTCTGGGTGGACAAATTGAACTGTCGAGCGAAACCAATAAAGGCACGACGATTAAAATCACCCTGCCTGCGATGGCAGAAAACTACCCCGACGTCACTCCCGAATACGCGTCTTTGGAAACACAACTCAAACCCAATCAGCTAACAACAGAACAAGCCACCATTTTATTGGTCGAGGATAACCTTGAACTGGTGGCCTATATGGCCAAACTGCTCGGTGAACATTATCAGGTATTAACCGCATTAAATGGTGAAGATGGTCTTAAGCAGGCCCATGCAACAGTGCCTGATATCATTATAAGTGATGTGATGATGGCCCCGATGGACGGTTATGAACTGACCCGACAAATTAAACAAGATGAAATCAGCTGTCATATTCCGGTGCTGCTGCTCACGGCCAAAAGTGACAACAGCTCAAAAGAGCAGGGTTTCGCCCTCGGGGCCAGTGATTTTATCACCAAACCCTTTAAAGCACCTGACTTGCTCAACCGTGTTGCCAATCAGTTGCAGCTGATCAAGGTAATTCAGCAAAGAGTTAAATCACAAAGCTCAGCCTCTGCACACACCCCAACGCAGAAGCAAAAGCAAACGCCAACTCAAGTTCAACAAAGTACCAGCACAGAAGATCGATTAATCACCCGTTACTTAAGTTTTGTGGCTCAAAACTATCAAAACAGTGGGCTAAAAATTAAAGATGTCTGTGATGCATTACATATCTCCAGTCGCCAATTAGAACGTAAGGTACGCCACTTTCTTGATATGACGCCCAACGAAATGCTTAATGATTACCGCTTATCACGCGCCAAGGAGTTAATAGAAAAGGGAAGTACCCCCAGCAATGTCTATGACCAATGTGGCTTCTCTTCGCACGCTTATTTCTCAAAACGCTATAAAGAAAAATTTAACCAATTACCATCGCAAGCTAAAAACGACAAACTAAAATAACAATATATTAAATAAAATCAATGTATTAGCGATTAAATACAGTCACTAAAACGACAAGGGACAAAACACAAGTCGTCGATTTTATCGCCTCATTGGTCGCTTTTGGTATAACCCCCGGTCCAACAACGCCGTATTATTGCCCCCATCGCAACTTATTCATTTACAAAGTAATAACAATTAAAACAACGAATTAACAAGGATTGGATATAGGCACCAAGGAAGGAATTGCCCCAAGGACTGAAGGTGAATCAAGGATTGATTCAAACCCTTTTTAACACCCATAAAAAAATCACAAACAGGGCTTACACCAATCTAACAACGTAACAATAAAAGAGTAAAACAAATACGATAACTAACAATTTGACAAAACAGGAAATAACAACATGAAAACATTTAACCAATCATTGCTCGGCCTAGCCGCTTTCGCCCTAACTTCATTTGCCGCCACTGCTCAAGAATACAATCATGGCAATCACAATGACACCCAATACACCTATTCAGAAGGTAGTGTTGAAACAGTAGATTGTGGCAGCGCCTCACTGGCCTCTTGTATCAGTGCAATCAATATCGAAGCTTTTTCCCAAGGCCGCTGTGCAGCGATTAAAAATGTCGGTGGTATATTTCCATGGGGTTCTCCGTACTGGCATACTGCTCAGTCATATGCGGTTCGTGTTGTTTCTGCCATTGATTACAACAACGGCACTGGTGCGAACAACTACTCTATTGATGTTAAATTCTCTTGCAGCGCTTTGTTGCACCCAGGATTTAAGACTCAACAACTTCCTGGTTAAACCTTATAAGATGTAGGATGTGGGATGTGGGAACGGCGTCCCCCCGTGAAGGGTTAAGTACTAACCCTAGCGCTCCGACCAATTCGTGGCGAGTCTGGTCCGACACATCGGCCACTCCCACCCTCCACAAATCATCCCATGGTTGTTCCTACTCAGTCATTAATTATTCACTTAACCCATCCCCAAAACCTTTCATTTTGTCCCCGTCAGACTACAAAAATACAAACCTATCTAAATGGCCAGCATTTTAATGTCCCTCGAGCTATAAAACAAGTTGTGTCAATTGTAATCAATATGTCGATGCATTATAAACATTTAATATCCACAATACCTACCATATGTTGCAAACCTATAAAACCCTCAGATTAGATTGTATTTCAATCATTTTTAGTTGTTTTTTACTGCAATCCTATGATACAAATAGGTGACTTCAGAATAAGTCACTGCCCAGATGGATCATTTGGTCAGTTTTTTCATAAATTGTATAAAGGGGTTTTATTATGTTTAGTATCAATGGTTTAAATATGAAAAAGTTAACAGGGGTTTTACTTTCACTGATGGTTGCATCCAGTGCAATGGCTGAAGCACCTATTTTGATGGTTGGGGCGTCATACGGTAGCGCAGTGACACCGTTCAACGATGCCTTACAAGCACCTCAGGGTGGCACATCGGTATCCTCAGGGAGTTATTTATCCTTAGGTAATGCTCTTATTCGCAACAAATCTCTCTCAGGACACGTTATTAATGAAGCACAAGCCGGGGCAACCACTTTTGATCGATTGTTTTGTCGGGCTGAATGTGTAGAAGGCGTTGTCTGGCACGGTAACGAAACTCAGTTTACCAAAGCCTTAGCCCGTGTTGCATTTGCCGATCCGGTCACTGGCGAAACCCGCTATAACGCAGACTATCTGGTCGTCGTCACAGGTAATGATTGCCTGCACTCCGGCGCAATGGGGATCCCACACAGCGAAACATCACCATGTACCTTAGACCAGGTTCATGAACATGTCGATCGTTTAATTAGCCTTGGTCAAATGGCACTAGATAAAGGGATTACCCCCATATTTTTAGATCTACCTGCCTATAATGACCTAGACTTGCCACACTTTGGTAGTGTATTTGGCCTTCAATGGGTCATCGACGAACCAACCTATAACGCCATGATATCGGTGAGTTACGATCGCATCAACGCCGAATTGCCTGATGCAGTGCAACTAAAAGTATGGAAAAAGTTTAACGTATTAGCCGATGGTATTCATCCAGACGATAAGTCAACCAAACGTGCCGCAAAACGTATTGCTAGGTATATTCGCTCACACCGTCAGGGTGAATGAGTTTGGCCTATTATGCGCTAAGTGACGCGCTAATTATGTCGTATCAAAGCCCAATCGCGATTGGGCTTTTTTACTTTAAATGATCACACTCGACTATGTTTCACCACCAGCGCCTTTAAAATCTTCACAGGCTCAGACTCAACCTGATAAGCCAAACCAATTAAACGCGATAAATCAATCCCCTCGACCCGCTTAAACAGCACGTCCTGCTCTTGCATAATCTGCGGTACGTTGGGCAATAATGCACATCCCACCCCCGCCTTAACCAAACCTAATGCATATTCCATAGTTTGAATTTTAGCGCGAATGACCACTTCAATATCCCGCTCTCTGAGGGTATTGGTGAGTTTTTCCCACGCCTCGCAGGGGGTGCGTTGAATCAAGGATAAATGATGGAAATCAGGCAAGCTAATACTCGATTTTAAGCCCAAAGGATGATTGCTCGGGATCACCAACACGTAATCATCTTGCCACATCGGCTCAAAATGGACTTTATTACCACTACTATTGCTACTCACTCCCTCAATTTCGATATAACGCTGAGTGATGATTCTGGCATCACAGCTTTCATCATGGCCCACCAGCGTCAGCTCTAAACCTTCAATGCAATTGCTGAATTCTTTTAACAATAAACTCATCCGGTCGACCCCCAAGGCCCGAATCAAACCCAAACGAAATGGCACAATACGCTCTTTTTCAACAAACACCGATTTAATCGCATCCGCCTGACCGAGCAATTGTTTGGCCAGTGGATACAACACCAATCCCGCTTCAGTTGGCTTAACACCTCGGGCATGACGGGTAAATAATTGATTTTGCAATAGTTCTTCGAGTTGCTTTATCGCCGATGAGACCGAAGGCTGAGCAATATAACAAGCTTTAGCCGCCGCACTAATGCTCTTTTTCTCATAAACTGCAATAAAATAACTCAGTGCTTTTAAGTCCATAGTTTTTACCTATAGCTAATAGAGTAAATAAATATTTCACCTTGGGCTAAATTATGCTTATGATGTCGCCCCTAACAAGGTCGTCTGATGCATTGTGGTGATTTTTTTGCACGTTTTGGTGCTTTTTCGCTTTTTGCACATTGCACTACATCATAGCAGACCCCTTTAATTAAATTTAAGTAAGTTCGAGTAAGTTTAAGTAACGATTCAGTGTGCTTAGATTTCGCTTCAGAACAAGGCATTTTCGCACGGAAAATAGGCGCATATAGCTCATATGTAACTGTTTGAGTACGAAAATAACGCCGTTATGATGCGAAAGATGAGTGCGCTGGAGTGTTACTACTTTAGAACTTCTTTTTTTGCACAGTAAGTATAGGCAGTATAACCCATGACTGATTCACAAAATGCTCGCGTCGCTTTTAACCCAGTAGATCCGCTTAACTTGGATTCGTTGTTAACCGAAGAAGAACGCATGATCCGCGATACCGCGCATCAGTATTGCCAAGAACGTTTAATGCCACGTATTCTTGAAGCCAACCGCCACGAAATTTTCCACCGCGAAATCATGAACGAACTGGGCGAACTAGGTCTGTTAGGTTGTACTATCCCAGAAAAATATGGCTGTGCTGGGGTAAACAGCGTGGTTTATGGTCTGGTTGCCCGCGAAGTTGAACGGGTCGACAGCGGCTACCGCAGCGCCATGAGCGTACAATCGTCATTAGTGATGCACCCTATCTATGCTTATGGCACCGAAGAACAAAAAATGAAATACCTGCCTCGTTTAGCCACTGGCGAGTTGATCGGTTGTTTCGGTTTAACCGAGCCAAATTCAGGTTCTGATCCAGCCAGCATGGCCACCAAAGCCGTTAAGGTTGATGGCGGTTATCGCGTCACAGGCACAAAAATGTGGATCACCAACTCTCCTATCGCTGATGTCTTTATTGTCTGGGGCAAATTAGACGGTGTGATCAAAGGTTTCATCCTTGAAAAAGGTATGGAAGGTTTATCAGCACCCAAAATTGAAGGTAAGTTCTCGTTACGTGCCTCAGTCACCGGCGAAATCGTGATGGACAATGTATTCGTGCCTGAAGATAATTTATTACCTAACGTTGCTGGTTTGAAAGGCCCTTTCGGTTGTTTAAACAAAGCCCGTTACGGCATCGCTTGGGGCGCTTTGGGTGCCGCTGAATTCTGCTGGCAAGGTGCGTTGCAATATACCCTTGACCGTCAGCAGTTCGGTCGTCCTTTGGCTGCCACTCAGCTAATACAAAAGAAACTGGCCGATATGCAAACTGACATCACCACTGGCCTATTCGTTTGTTTACAAGCGGGTCGTTTGATGGATCAGGGCAACCTAGCACCAGAAGCCATTTCTTTAATTAAACGCAACTCTTGTGGCAAAGCATTAGACATCGCCCGTGTTGCCCGTGACATGCACGGCGGCAACGGTATCTCTGACGAATTCCACATCATTCGCCATGTGATGAACCTTGAAGCGGTGAATACCTATGAAGGCACCCACGATGTACACGCGCTGATTTTAGGCCGTGCCCAGACTGGTATACAAGCATTTTCCTAATTTTCTGGGGAAAATTAGGTAAATGTACGTTTTGAAAGCAAAAACAGATCATAAGGAATGAAAATTAAATAAAACCCGAAACTTGTTATGGAATGGCGTAGGGTGGTCACGTTTTTTGTGCCCACGCGTGACCTTTCAGCCATAGGCAGGCCTATTTCACAGGCATATGCTATGGTTCACGCCTCACTGCGCACTTTCGGATGTTATTTAATGATGGATCACAAGCGAAGAGCAAGAACGGCCATCGGGCCGTTTTTTTGTCTGTAATAAGCAGATCACAGGAGTAAGCGATGATTGATCGCAATCAGTTGTTAAAAGAGAATTTTATTAAGCACACCTTATCGGGTGACTTGCCGTCATCAAATATCACGGTGACACCACAAGATGTCGGTTTATCAGCGCTAGAAGTCGTCGATATCTTTGAATCTCAGGTGATGAGTCGCCATCTTGATTTGCAATCACGACTGATGCAAAAACAAGGGCAAAGTTTTTACACCATTGGCAGCTCAGGCCACGAAGGCAACGCGGCATACGCCAAAGCCTTTCGCCCCGACGACATGGCCTTTTTGCACTATCGCAGCGCCGCCTTTTTAATTCAACGTGGTAAACAGTTACCCGGTGAAACCCAGCTCTACGATATGTTATTGTCTTTCGCCGCCTCCGCTGATGATCCCATCTCTGGTGGCCGCCACAAAGTATTGGGCAGCAAAACCCTCTGCGTACCACCGCAAACCAGTACCATCGCCTCACATTTGCCCAAGGCCGTTGGTACCGCATACAGCATTCCACTGGCGCGACGCCTAGACCATGACGGTGAAGTCCCCCATGACTCAGTGGTGATATGTAATTTTGGTGATGCCTCGTCAAATCACTCCACCACCCAGGGTGCTATCAATACCGCCGCATGGGCTGCTTATCAGAGTGTGCCATTACCCATCGTTTTTGTCTGTGAAGATAACGGCATCGGTATTTCAACGGCCACCCCCACAGGCTGGATTGCCGCCAATTTCAGTAATCGTGCAGGCATCGAGTATATTTATTGCGACGGCCTTAATGTATTGGACACTTATCAAAAAGCCAAACAAGCTGAGCGTATTGCCCGTAAATTACGCAAGCCAGTATTTTTGCATGTTCGTACCGTGCGCTTATTAGGTCATGCCGGTTCTGATGCCGAATTTACCTATCGTTCTAAAGCCGATATCGATGCCAACGAACGTCAAGATCCGTTACTGCACACCGCCAGAATTCTGTTAGAGAACAACATCCTCACCGCTGCGCAAATTTGCGATATCTACAGTGATATGGAACAACAAATTGCCCATATTGCCCAAGAGGTGATCAAACGTCCGCGTTTAACTACCGCAGAACAAGTTAAAGCCAGTCTGATCCCCAAGTTTGACGTAGCCGATTGCAACTACGCCCAGCCTTTGAGTAAAGAGCAGCGCCTCATATTGTTTAATCATGAAAAACATAACCTGAAAAAGTCCCACCCAATGGCCAAACTTATCAACTGGACCTTGATGGATTTGATGGCTGAGCAACAAAACATTGTGATGTGCGGCGAAGACATCGCCAAAAAAGGCGGCGTTTACAGTGTCACCAGTAAGCTGAGCGAAAAATTCAGCGTTAACCGGGTGATCAATACCGTGCTTGATGAACAGTCTATATTGGGACTGGCGATTGGTCTGGCCCATAATGGCTTTTTGCCCATCCCTGAGATTCAGTTTTTGGCTTATGTCCATAATGCCGAAGATCAAATTCGTGGTGAAGCCGCGACCTTGCCGTTTTTCTCTAATGGTCAGTTCACCAATCCGATGGTGATCCGCATTGCTGGTCTGGCGTATCAAAAAGGTTTTGGCGGTCATTTTCATAACGACAACTCCTTTGCCGTGTTCCGTGATATTCCGGGGCTTATTTTGGCCTGCCCTTCTAACGGTGCTGATGCGGTCGAAATGATGCGTCAATGCGTTAAAATGGCCCAAGAACAAAAACGCTTAGTGGTCTTTCTTGAGCCGATCGCGCTGTATATGACTCGCGACTTGCATGAAAAAGACGATAACTTGTGGGCCAACGATTATGTCACCCCGGCCCAAGCGCAACCGATCGAACTGGGTCAGTTTAAGCAATATGGAGACGGTACTGACTTATGTATTGTCAGTTACGGTAATGGTTATTACTTATCTCGTCAGGCCGAAAAAATTCTTGCTGAAAAAGGCATTATCTGTCGTGTTATCGATTTACGTTGGTTATCAGACATCGACCAGCAAAAGTTGGTTGAGACCACCAGCGCTTGTGACAAAGTATTGATTGTCGACGAATGTCGTCATACTGGTTCTATCAGCGAAGCACTGTTCACCATGATCAGTGAAGGCAGTCAGCAACAGCCAGTGATACAAAGGATCACCGCAGAAGATAGCTTTATCCCACTCGGATCTGCTGCTTACGCCGTATTGCCTTCAACAGAAGAAATCGTCAACACTGCCATAGCCATGACAGAACAGGAGAAAAACGATGAGTAAACAACGCGTTGTGGTTATCTGTCCCGGCAGAGGCACGTATAATAAAGAAGAGTTGGGTTACCTCAGCCGTTTCCACAGTGATAAAGGCGCTATGGTAGACACCATTGATACTTATCGCAGTGTTCACGGTCAACTGACCATTGCTGAGCTTGATAGCATGAGCAATTACAGCATGAAGACCCATACCGCTGGTGAAAACGCCTCACCGCTGATTTATGGCTGTTCTATGGGCGATTTTGCGTCGATTGACCGCGATAAATATGACATCGTCGCCGTCACTGGCAACTCGATGGGTTGGTATATTGCCCTTGCGGCTGCGGGTGCTTTGTCACCAACAGCGGGTATTGAGGTGATCAATACCATGGGTTCGATGATGACCGACGGCCTAATTGGCGGCCAAATGATTTACCCACTCATTGACGATAACTGGCGTTGGGATCAAAGCAAGGTCGATAGCGTTAATGAAGTGATGATGCAGGTAAACTGCATCGAAAATGCACAAGTACATACCTCGATTCACTTGGGCGGTTATATTGTTTTTGGTGCTAATGCCCTCGCCATGCGGGAATTAGAAGCACGTTTGCCGAAGATACAAGACCGCTATCCGATGAAACTTTACAATCACGGTGCATTTCATACCCCAATGTTGGCAGAAACTTCGGCCAAAGCGAAGCAAATGCTCTCGACTGAGTTATTTCAAACCCCGAACATCCCACTGATTGATGGTCAGGGCAATATCTGGAAGCCATATAGCACCGATACCCAAGCGTTATATGATTACACCCTTGGTACGCAAGTGCATGATACCTACAACTTCACTAAAGCCATTGAAGTGGCGGTAAAAGAGTTTGCCCCAGATAAGCTGATTATTCTCGGCCCTGGCGCAACCCTCGGTGGTGCTGTTGCCCAGTCGCTGATTAAGCATAACTGGCAGGATATGGAGTGTAAGAAAGATTTTACCGACCGACAGAAGTCTGATCCGTTTATTCTCGCCATGGGTATGGAAGAGCAAAGGGCTTTGGTTGTTTGATCATTGGTCATTAAGATTTGCCGTAGGGTGCGCAATGCGCACCATGACCACCCGTCATCATCATACCCATTTTAATATGAGCATGATGCCAAACAAGGCATAAAACAGGGTTATCGTTACTCCACGTTAATGGTGCGCAATGCGCACCCTACGCACCCTCGCGTTGATTTTGTTTACGCTGCTGCTTGGCCTGGCGATTCTGCTCAATCCGCTCGGCCGCTTCATTACCAATATGTACTTCACCACGCTGTTTGGCCAATTCAACCTGCTTTTCTCTTTCTTTAAAACGGGCTAATTGCTCCGGGCTGTGCTTGTCGATGCAGTGCAAGCAGCTAACCCCTTTAACGTAATGTTCATTATTCTTTTCGGCTTCGGTGATAGGCATACGACAAGCATGGCATTGATCATATTCGCCCACTTCTAACGCATGATTGACCGCAACCCGGTTATCAAACACAAAACAGTCGCCTTGCCATAGGGTGTCTTCTTCTGGCACTTCTTCGAGATATTTTAAAATCCCGCCCTCAAGATGATACACCTCATCAAAACCTTGTTCTTTCAAGTAAGCAGTCGATTTTTCACAGCGAATGCCGCCAGTACAGAACATCGCCACTTTTTTGTGTTTTTGCGGGTCGAGGTTTTCGGCCACATAAGCCGGAAATTCGCGGAAAGTCTCGGTATTTGGATTCACTGCGTTTTTAAATGTGCCGATCTGAATTTCATAATCGTTGCGGGTGTCGACCAATAACACTTCAGGGTCGCTGATCAGTGCATTCCAGTCTTTGGCTTTAACATAAGAACCCACCACTCTCAGCGGGTCGATACCTTCAACGCCCATGGTGACGATTTCTTTTTTCAGTTTCACCTTAGTACGGTAAAACGGCATCTCTTGGTCATAAGATTCTTTGCTAACGATATTGTCTAAATGCGGCTGTTCGCTGAGCCATTTCAACAAGTTATCAATACCTTCACGGTGACCTGCTACAGTGCCATTAATCCCTTCTTCGGCCAGTAACAAAGTGCCTCGGATATCATTGGCTTCCATGGTCGCCTGCAACGGCGCACGAAGTGCAGTATAGTTTTCAAGACGGACAAACTTATATAAAGCGCAGACGACTACACCTTGACGAGTTTCAAGTTCAGACATTTCTTACCTCTAGCGAGCTGGAACGTAAATCCAGAGCAAATTAATAGCGGCGCATTTTAGCCTAACTATCATCCATATTCAAATCCTTTCTTTTAATGTGGGTATTAACGTTTACACTTTGTCATCGGCTGAAATTTCACCGAACAATTGGCTAGCCCTTTCCTTTAGCGAGCTTGTCTGTTAGAAATAGAGCAATTCAATCTATTATTGTCGGAGACAACCATGCCATTAGTCAATCCATTAGCCCCAGATGCCAATCCAGAGGTCGCAGAATTGGCCCGTTTTTTCAATGAAACTTTGGGCTTTTGCCCTAACAGCGTGCTGACCATGCAACGCCGTCCAGCCATCGCCAAAGCGTTTATCACCCTAAATATGGCAGTGATGGAGAATAAAGGCCGAGTGACCAGCAGCCTCAAGCGGCTGATTGGTTATATCTCAAGTCACGCCACTGGTTGTCGTTATTGCCAGGCCCACACCATCCGCGCCGCCGAACGTTACGGTGCCGAGCAAGAACAAATGGAAAATATCTGGGCATTCAGAACCCATCCTTCATTCTCTGATGCCGAACGCGTCGCACTAGAGTTTTCTATCGCCGCCTCAAGCGTCCCTAACGCTGTAGACGAAGATTTACAAAAACAAATCAATGCCCATTGGGACGAAGGCGAAATCGTCGAAATTCTTGGTGTGATAGCACTGTTTGGTTATTTAAATCGCTGGAATGACTCCATGGCCACCACCTTAGAAGAAGGTGCAGTCGAGTCTGGACAACAATGGTTAGGTTCAGAAGGTTGGGAAACAGGTAAACACGTTTAAGCTTATTCTGACACCTCATGTTCATAAGTGACCTATTCTACACACGCCAACATCTGGTTGGCGTTGTCGAGGTGGTCATTGATAAAAGGATTGTTTCAACCATGTTTTTATCTTCGGCGGCATTTGCTGGAAAATACTAGCCTAAACCCAATTATCACCTACTATTTAACACAGAACACATAAAAATTGAGGTAGTACTGTGCATCTTATTGTCTATACCAGTGAATATATCGGTGACGAGCAAAACATCAATACAGTGCTTGATGCCATAACGACAAGTGCAAAAGTCAGAAATCCAAACTTAAAAATAACGGGTCTGCTGTTTTATCATCAACCACGTTTTTTACAGATTATCGAAGGCCCCAAGGATTCACTCGATCAGATGATGCAGATTATAAACCGTGATCGGCGCCATAAAAATATTGAACGATTAATCAGTGAAGCCATACCCGAAAGAAAATTCAATGATTGGAATATGGACTCAATTAATCTGTCTAACAATGAAAGTTTGGATCTAGCAGAGCTTGTCCTTATCAGAGATGTCTATAAACAAAACTTACAGGTCAATACCGACGCCATTGCCGATTTTTATAAAGCGATGTTACAGTCTCATGCGCTGATAAGCCAAGTTAGCCAATAAGTGATAGATCTCACGATGACGGGCTACAATTTTATTTATAACTAATTGATTTTAAAGCCTTAATTTATTGGTCTAAATATTGCTGTAAAACAACGCGCTCAAATATTGATGAAAGGATAAAAAGATGCCAGTAAATATTGAAGATAGACCTATTGAAACCGTTCGAGAAGAAGTTATCGATCAGCTGATCATGAATTATGGTCACGCAGAGATCTCTTTAGAGGCATTTGAGCGACGGCTGGATCAGGCAATGGACAGCAAATGCACCAAAGAGTTGGCACAACTGACAGCCGATTTAGACTTGAAAGTTGATCAAGGTTATATCGACAGCAAAAATCAGGATATCGGATCTAATTATCGGCCTGGCAACGCAGAAGAAGAAGACCGAATTATTAGCATACTCGGCAATAGTGGCCGCAGCGGACCATGGAAAGTAGCCAAACAAACCAATTTATTGAGCATTTTCGCCGACACTAAAATCGACTTTACTGATGCCCAATTTAGTCAAGCACAATCCCACATCAAAATATTCAGTTTGTTCGCCAGTTGCAAAATCTACATCCCAGAAAATATTCACGTAGTATCCAAAACCGTTGGCATATTCGGCAGTGTTCATTACAAACCATCATCCAAATCAACGCCCAAACCATTACCTAATGCACCGACACTCTATGTCGAAGGGTATTCCATTTTCAGCGATGTTAATATCGAAATTAAACGCACCATAAAAGAGCGCTTTTTGACCTTTGCCGATGGACTTAAGCGGATGTTGTCCTAACATCTATGCCAAATATTAATCAGCAAGAACGCGATTTAAAAGCCCCCGTTTGGGGCGATTTGTTCTGTTACATTGACAATAGGTGCTATTCTTTTTGTCTTTGGCATACTGACTGTTTGAGTCTGAATAAATCCGCAGGCTGGTGTAAACTTGGCAGGCCATAACACACCGTTAGGCTTTAGTTTGATAACGATAATAGGAAGTCATTCGAAATGAAAAGCACCCTAAGTAATTTGTCCGAGATTGTCGCTAGGGCGAATGATTCATTCTTTAGCAAATTTGATAATATTGATACAATCATGGGGATCATGGATAAGACCTTGCGTAACCAAGGGATGAAAGTTGATGCCATCACCATTGATTGTATTGCGCTTGATACAAAAATAGTCATTCTTATTCACGATGATAAACCCGATTTTGTCGATATCGCTTTGGGTAACAAGGAAGGTGATATTTATTCATCTTCAGAATACAAAGTTGCCGAATTATCAGAATCAGTGATTTTGGGCATCATGGAAACTAACTTCGTTTCATCATAAGTGGTGTAGGATGGATTGGCTATGCCTCCTTCACGGCCACCTCAATTCTAAATTCCACCCCCTGCCCCGGCTCACTAAAACAGCTAATTTTGCCTTTGATTTTATGCACCACCAGATTAAACACAATATGCATACCTAACCCGGTGCTGCCGCGATTGCGTGCAGTGGTATAAAATGGTTCGAAAACCTGGTCTTTTGTGGTCTTGTTCATGCCGTTGCCATTGTCACGGTAAACAAACACCAAGCTGCCGTTTTCAAGGGTGGCACTGATGGTAATTTCACCGAAAGTTCGATTCAAAAAACCATGAGAGACAGAGTTTTCAACTAGGTTTGACAAAACCTGCCACCAGGCCCCCGGCCAGGTATAAAACGGCCAGTCTCCGCTGGATATCAGGCTGATTTTTATCTGACTATCCGTGCTGACCAATTGAGGTTTAAGACTGGCGATGATCTCTGCCAAGTAATCATGAAAAATAATCTCACCACAATTATCCGCCGTTTGTTCCACCGCCACTTTTTTGAAGGTTTGAATCAATTGGGCAGCCCGGTGCAAATTACTCTCAACCATGGTCTGGGTTTGCCGAGTTTCAGCCAAATACCGATCCATTATTTTACGGCTCACTTTACCCTCGATCATTTGCTGCTCAATGGTGGCTAATTTGTCCAGATTCAAACTGACCATAGTGATGCAAATGCCCAATGGCGTATTGACTTCGTGGGCCACCCCTGCCACCAAGTTACCCAATGAGGCCATTTTTTCGACTTCAATAAGCTGCTGTTGAGTCTCTTTTAATTGACTAAGAGAGTCCTGTAATGCTCGAGTTCGCTCATCCACTTTTTGTTCGAGGTTTTTGTTAATATCCAGAAGCTTGAGATGGGTTTCAACCCTAGCCAATAGTTCGTTTTTGGTGACGGGTTTGGTGAGGTAATCATTGCCACCCATGGCAAAACTGTGTACCAAATCACTTAGCTGGTTTTTGGCGGTGAGAAATATCACTGGCAAGTCGTTCATCGGCCAGGTTTGGCGTAGCTGTTGGCAAACTTCATAACCGGACACTTTTGGCATCATAATATCCAATAACACCAAATCAAATGGACCATCGTCACGCAGTGCCACCAGCGCTTGTTCACCGCCACTGGCTTCAGTGAGTTGATAATTTTGCAGCGATAACATGTTTTTGATGACCTGGCGATTTATTGGCTCATCATCCACCACTAAAATGCGAAATTGATATTGCTGCGGCGATGGATTGATTTGTGGCTGCTCTACATTACCCATCACATTGCCCACGACATTGCCCGCCATGATGTCTTGCTCAAGCGTACTCAAGCGTGAAATACGCTGTTGGCTAGAGTAGCTAGAGGATTGAACCCCAGTTAAAGGGGTTGCTTGCTGCTCACAGGTTGCTAGGGTAAAGCTAAAGGTTGAACCCTCACCCAGAGTAGATTTTACCCTCAACGTCCCACCATGTAACTCGACCAATTGTTTACTAACCGCCAAGCCCAAACCAGTGCCGCTTTGACCACGTTCGGTATGTCCTTGGATTTGTTCAAAAGAGTTGAAAATGCTGGCAAATTGACTAGGGTCAATACCTATACCGGTATCGGTAATATTGATGGTTAATTCTTTATCGCCCAATCCGTTATCACTAAGCTCTTTGTCACTAAACTCTTTGTCATTAAAAACGGCCGACAGCGTCACACTGCCATGTTCGGTAAATTTAATCGCATTACCCACTAAGTTATTCAAAATTTGCATTAATCTGTCTTCATCTGCTTTGACCGCTGGTAAATTTTGACTGATGTTATTGATCAGTTTCAGTGACTTGTTACCGTCTTTATTACCAATCAGCAGCCTTGATAACACCAGCACGATTTCAGTCAAACTATACAAGTCGACCGCTTGCGTGACCAACACCAGATTGCGATTTTTTAACTTGGAAAAATCCAAAATATCATTAACCAAATTCGCCAGCCGCCTACCGCTGGCCACGACCATGGCAAGATTATGATTGGCGCTGTCGGGCAAAGGGCCTGCAATGCCATCCATCAGCGACTCAGCAAGGCCAATAATACCATTAAGTGGAGTACGCAGTTCATGGGAGGTATTGGCCAAAAACTCATCTTTAAGTTTGTCGACTTGCCTCAGCGCCAACAGTTTTTGCTGCTCGATACGGACAAAAATAGCCACAATAGCAGCCATCACCAAAGCGACCAACAAAGCATAAATGCTATAAGCCCACCAAGTTTTCCATAGCGGCGGCAATACGGTGATGGTTAATGATTTCTGCGGGTCCTGATCATTCCAGTAACCATGATGATTGCTGGCTTTAATACGCAAGGTGTAATCTCCAGCGGGCAAGTTGGTATAGGTGGCGCGCCGATTTTTGGCATCAGTATAAATCCATGTATTGTCTTGGCCTTCGAGTTGATAAGCATATTGGTTTTTCATTGGATTGGTGAAATGCAAAGTGGCAAATTCAAAGGTGATCAGGTTTTGTTGGTGAGTCAGAATGAGATGACTGAGATTATCAATTGATTTGCTCAGGCTGAACTGAGGGTCATTTAAAGGCGAGTTTATAAGGGGGTTTGAGACGGCAACAGATTGATTGGCCAGCAAAAAGTCCGTTAGCACCACAATAGGCGGTTGCTTATCTTGTTTTAGGTTTTTTGGAAAAAATCGATTAAAACCATTAATGCCACCAAAAAATAACTCACCGTCAACGCTTTTAAAATAAGCCCCCATACTAAACTCATTGCTTTGCAGGCCATCGTTGACATCAAAATTGCGAAATACTTCAGTCTCGGGGTCAAAGCGAGAAAGGCCCTTGTTGGTACTTAGCCACAATAAACCCTGATTATCTTCAACGATGCCATACACTGAATCGTTGGCCAAACCATGTTTCTCTGAATAATGACTAAACTGGTTGGCTTGTCGGTCAAACTTGTTAAGGCCACCCAAAGTGCCAATCCACAGTGTGTCTTTGCTATCTTGATAGAGGCTAAAAATATGATCATTGCTCAGACTATCAGGGTCTGATGCTTGGTGGTGATAGGATACAAAACCATTGGTATGGTTATCAAAGCGGTTGAGGCCACTATAGGTGCCGACCCACAAGGCACCATCACTGTCTTGGGTCATACTCCTAACAAAGTTATTGCTTAAACTGTATGGGTCTTCGCTGTGGTGCTTAAAGCGGACAAAACTTTGTGTTTGTCGATCATAACGATTGAGTCCGCCGCCATAAGTACCTACCCACAAGATATCTTTACTGTTTTTGCTGTTGTTGTTGTGTTTAGAGAGGAAGAGGCTCAAGACACTATCATTACTCAAGCTGCTTGAGTCTGATGGATTATTTTTGAAGTGTTTAAATGCCCCAGTCGCCGGGTTGTAGCGGTTTAACCCACCGTCATTACCAATACCAAGCCACAGGTCCTGCTCGGCGTCTTGGGCAATCGCCAAAATAAAATTACTGCTTAAGCTATTCGTGTTCGCATTCTGATGTTTAAAATGGGTAAATCCTGCGGTGCTGGAAACGTTTGCCGCTTTGTTCAGGCCATCAGCCGTACCAACCCATAAAACCCCCTCAGCATTTTTATAGATGGCCCGTATGGTGTTATGACTTAAACCCTGTTTAACATGACCAAAAGCTTGCCTTTGCGGGGTGATTTTACTTAAACCTGCGGCTCTGGTGCCAATCCATAATCCCCCTTGATTATCTTCACCCATTGACCTGACCATATCATCACCAAGACTATTAAGATCTTCAACCTGATATCTAAAATGGCTAAAATTGTCGCTATCGCGATGATAGCGATTAAGCCCGCCACCGACGGTGCCAACCCACAGCGTGCCGTGACTATCGACAAACACAGTCGAAATTTTATTGGCACTCAGACTACCCGGGTCAACCTCTTGGTGGGTAAACCGAGTGAAGCTTTCTTTGGCGCTATCAAAGCGGTTCAAACCAGCATTGGTACCAATCCAAATAAAACCCTGATGGTCTTCTGTTATATCGTAAATCGCATTATTGCTTAAACTTAACGGGTCTGATGGATTATGTTGAAAATGGCTGAAGGTTTGAGATTGGGGATTAAAGCGGTCAAGGCCAGCATCTGCGGTGCCAATCCACAAAATACCTTTGCTGTCTTGGTACAATGAGCGAATACTGTTGCTGGCAATGCTATCGGGGTTGTCAGCATCATGATGGTAATGGATAAATTTCCCGGTCGATGGATTAAAGTGGTCTAACCCACCGCCATAAGTAGCAATCCAATACTGTCCCGGGCTATCTTCAACAATACGTTTAACCCGATTATGATTCAGGTTGTCTGGGGCTGAGGTATTAGCGCTAAAACGGCTAAACGATTCAGTATCAGGGTCATAGCGGTTCAATCCGCCGCCATTGGTACCAATCCATAATACCCCTGCTGAATCGATGGTTAAGGTGGCAATATCATTATATGAAAGAGAACTCGAGTCGGCAGGATCGTGTCGAAATACTTTAAAAGTATAACCATCATAACGGTTAAGACCATCGGCAGTGGCAAACCATAGAAACCCTTTGTGGTCCTGAATAATGCTATAAACGGTGGTTTGAGAGAGACCATGTTCAAGTGACAAACGGTCAAAACGCGTGCTAAAAGCTGAAGATGCCACGGTGATAAAGCTGGAGAGTAACCAAAGTAAAGCCAATATCAGGGTAATGATCAAACGCATAATGGGGTTGGGCACCTTAGTTGTGGAGTATATAAAGGATAGACCATAGTGAATGGAAGTGCCGATGAGGCCGTGGCTAAATGATGAGAATTCGATGGTCCGACAGCGATTTTAGGTTAAAATGACCCACCTAGTCTGCGTGATAAAAATATTGAGGATAAATGATTTATCGTAGCTGTTCAGCGTGCTTAGATTACGCTTCAGAACAAGGCATTTACGCACGGAAAATAGGCGCATATAAGTCATATGCAACTGTTTGAGTACGAAAATAACGCCGTTATGGTGCGAAAGATGAGTGCGCTGAATAATTACGATTTATCTAGTTTACTTTTTTTGGTTAATCATGCTGTCTTTCGCTATTCCAAATATTTGGTCTGGGCTAGCTGCGATTAGTTTTTTGGCAAGCATTGTTGCTGTATTTCGATACATCTATAAAAGCTTTAGTATATATAAAAACGGACAAGCGTCATTGCTTTATAAATGGTCGGTATATTTATATGCGCCATTGGTGATTGTGTCTATGGGTTCTATCATGGTTTACTATGCTAATTAGACTCAATAAGAATAGAAACCTTAAAAAGGTACCAATCACCGTTTGCTCAGTTTCGCTTCGCTACACATTTGAATAAACAATTGTCAGCCCCTTAAATGGGCGCACATCAAACTATGGGGTGTAAAAATGAAATTAGGTGCATTTTCAGTCAGTTTAGCGGTAAATAACATCGAAGAATCAAAGCTGTTTTATCAAAAGTTGGGGTTTGAAATCATTGGCGGAGAACAATCGCAAAACTGGTTAATATTGCGCAATGGTGATCACACCATCGGCTTATTTCAGGGCATGTTTGAAGGCAATATCATGACTTTCAATCCAGGCTGGGATAAAAACAATCAACCATTAGAATCGTATACTGATATTCGTGAGCTTTTAAAAGCGTTTGAAGCTCAAGGTGTGAATATCAGCCAAAAATCCATTAGCGGTGAGAGTGGTCCTTCGAGTTTCTCGATTCAAGATCCTGATGGTAATGCGATCCTGATTGACCAACATGTGTGAATAAGACCCACCCGGCAATAAAAACTTAACAAGGCGCAGCTATGCGCCCCACTTATTTTAAACCCTTGTTATACGTTTTAAACCACGCCAACACAGCAGGATAATATTGGCGATGAAACGCCCCCCAATCGGCTTCGGTATTACCAACAAATCCTATGGTCAAATCGCTATGCGGGAAGTAATAAGCTAAAGACAAAAAGCCATTAGCGACGCCACCACCATTAAGTGCTTTTTCGCCAGCGATGATATTGGATTCAATGCCCAATCCTTCTGGGGAATCTTGTCCAGAGTTGAGTTTACAGGGCGTTTGCATTTGCGCGGTGGTGGTGTCGCTTAGCAACTCTCCTTTGGCGATGGCACTAAACCAGCGCATATAGTCACTTAAAGTGCCGCCTACAGCACCTGCGCCCTGAAAAATCCGATACTCTGTTAACTCATGAGGTTCGAACAATTTGGCCCTGCCATTGTCAGCTTTATAACCTTTGGACATATTTTCAATATAAACCGTATCTGCCAGATAATAGCTATTTTGCAGTTTTAGCGGTGCAAACAATTGATCGCGAAAATAATCCCCCAACGACTGACCTGATAGATGCTCAGTGATAAGACCCAGCAGGATATATCCGGTATTGTTATAGCTATATTTTTCGCCCGGTTTAATCACCTGTTGACTGGTATTGAGTTTAGCGATGATATTCTTCATTGACGTGGCTTGTTGCCAAGCATAATCTGTAAACTCCCCCTCGCCATAGACATTGGGCAAACCCGAGGTATGACACAACAGCTGCCGAACAGTGATTTTATCGTCACCAATCACTCGCATCGGCAAATAGTTTTTAATCGCTGAATCGAGCTGAATTTTATTGTTATCTTTTAGCTGCAAAATCGCGGTTGCTGTCAGTACTTTGGTATTCGAACCCAAACCGACAACGGTATTTTGATCAAAAGCAATGCCCAAAGCTTGGTCGGCAAAACCAAAAGACTGTTGGTATATGGTCTTGCCACTGTGATTAACCGCCACTGATAATCCGACATAACCAGTATCTTTCATAAACGTTTTTGCGATGTTGCTGACGGTTGAATCCAGTTGAGCAATTGTGCTGGCATTGGTGATGCTGCTTAGGCTGAGCAGTAGTAAGCCGATGAGTTGGCGGATGTAATCACGGCTGGTCAGGGATTTGAGATTCATAAGTTACCAATGATAAGGGTGAATTTTCTTGCCAATAGTCTAGCACTTTTTGTTTGAGAGGTTACTATACTATGAATCCACATCGGCGTTATTGGAGCCAATAATCATGTCAAACCCACCAAAGCAGCGCTTTGGCAAAATGATGTTCAAACCAGCCATCATACTGCTTTGTATTTGTGCCATCTTGGTGAGCGCTGCCGTCTATCTTGAGCTGCATCTGTACTTGCGCCCTATTCCTCAAGATTTCGATAAAGCGATGCAACAACATATAGAAGCGGCAAAGTTTCCCAGTGCAGCAGTGCTGGTGTTTAAGCAAGGTCAGGTGGTTTTTTCTAAAGGATATGGCCTCGCCAATATCGCAAAGCAACAAAAAGCGACCCCGGATACGCTTTATCAAATCGCTTCAGTGTCCAAGCTAGTTACGGCTACCGCAGTGATGCGGTTGTATGAACAAGGACATTTGCAATTAGATGACGATATTAATCAATATCTGCCATTTAAAGTGCGCAATCCACATTTTCCTGATGCCGCCATTACCTTTCGAATGTTATTAGCACATGCAGCAAGCATTGGCGACGGACCTGCCTATTGGGATAGTTATACCTTAGGCCAATCTGAAGATCCCACTGAACCGCTTGGTGAATTTTTACGCGCGTATTTCAGCCCAAACAGCCACCACTATGATCCAACACAAAACTTTATCGACGCAAAACCCGGTACCCAGCTTGAATATAGTAATATCGGCTTTGGATTATTGGGCTACCTAGTAGAACATATTTCAGGACAGCCCTTTGAGATATATTGTCGCCAGCAGATTTTTAAGCCTTTAAATATGCCCGCTTCGCAATGGTTTTATCGCGATATTGATAAAAGCCGCATGGCCATGCCTTATGGTTATGATGCATTACGGCGCACCTTTACACCACTTGGCTACTATTCTTTTTCAAACTACCCAGATGGGACACTTAAAACCAGTACAACTGAATTTATGCGCTTTTTACAGGTCTTTGTTAATGATGGACTCACACCTAATGGCGAACAGTTTTTACGCCCAGAGACGATAACCGAAATGTTACGCCCTCAATACCCACAACTCAGTAGCGTGCCAGCCCTAGGCTGGGCTATTATTGGCGATAAGCATATGCATGGTGGCAGCGATCCTGGGGTTGATACCATGGTGATGATCTCTAAAAAAGAGCAGTGGGCGGTTATAATGTTTGCCAATAGCGGCGGTTTGCAGGCTTGGCGCACCCAATTGGGACTCAGTATAAGAGAAGATCTCATTGAGTATATTGAGCAGTATGGGATTTAAAATAATTAGTGCCCGTCTTGAAACGAAGTTTCAGGGCACTAGTTACGCGGTACATGAATGTGAGCTTCTGGACGATAAATAGTTACATTAAGTTAAAGGATAGCCAGATTGAAACAATCAATTATACATATTGCCATAGTGGTTAAAGACTATGATGAAGCCATTGATTTTTATGTCAATAAACTCAAATTTGAGCTCATTGAAGATACTTATCAACCAGAACAGGATAAACGTTGGGTCGTCGTTTCACCACCTGGTTCTAGCGGTGTGACATTATTATTAGCCCGTGCATCTAAGGTTGAACAAAATGATTTCGTCGGCAATCAAACCGGTGGGCGAGTTTTTCTGTTCTTAAATACCGACGATTTTTGGCGTGATTATCATCGGATGGTAGCCCAAGGTATAACATTCATCCGGGAACCTAAAGAACAGGATTACGGCACCGTTGCGGTTTTTGAAGATCTTTATGGTAATTTATGGGATTTACTCCAATTAAACCCTGATCATCCAATGGCGTGCAGAGCGGTATAACGAAGCTATTCAACAGGACTAAAAATAGCACGATATGATGACTTGGCGCTTTCCCTTTTTTTCATCTTTAACTTTCACAGCATCGTCATTTCTCACTCGATCACCAATCTCTCCTGTGCTTGGCTCTAGCTTGGGCTGCCTGTAGTATTCGTTCCGGACAGATAAGGGAACAGGTACAGGTTGACTTATACGTCAAAGAAACATTTGTAAATACCAGCATTTTAATCGCTTTAACAACAATAGAACAAAAGGCAACAAATGAAATTAATTCTAACAAAGATTGGCCTTCCACTTATTTTAGGTGCAATGGCTTTAGCCGCAAACGCAGAACCTGACATAGACAACCATTTCGAAAATTCAGAGCAAGACATTCATTTTACCAACAAAGATGGCCATATGGTTCCTGGTAAGCGTTGTGGCTTGGAACATATCACTTTACTACGGAAAACGAAAATTGAAAATAAATTGGTCACATACAAAAAAGCCAATAAAATTAAAGAGCTGAACGCTTTATCAGGAACTCTGGCTACAGCCGATCGCAATATACCTGTTGTATTTCATGTAATCTATCAAGATTCAAACAACGGTAATGTCAGTGATATCCAGATTGATAAACAAATCGACGTATTGAATCTTGCCTATGCCGGCTCTGGCTTTACTTATACTTTAGCAGCCACGACACGTACCCAAAACCCAAGTTGGTACAGTAATTGTAGAAACAGCAGCACTGAAAGAGAAATGAAAGAGCAGCTTGCTCAAGATCCGGCACATAACCTCAACATCTACTCTTGTGCACCAACAGATCTGTTGGGATATGCTAGCTTCCCAGATTTATACCCCGAAAACGACGTCATGCACGGTGTGGTATTGTTAGATGAATCTCTACCAGATGGGAGTGCAGCGCCTTACAACCTTGGTGATACAGCAACTCATGAAGTTGGGCACTACCTAGGCTTGTTCCATACATTTCAAGGTGGTTGTATAGAACCCGGGGACTTTGTTGACGACACACCACCAGAAGCGAGTCCGGCTTTCGGATGCCCAACTAACAGAAATTCCTGCTCAGGCGGAGGGTCAGATCCAATCTATAATTTTATGGATTACACCGATGATTCTTGTATGAACCAATTTACCAGCGGTCAAATCAGCCGTACTCATGACATGATAAACATATACCGACCAAATCTCGGAGGCTCTAACGCGCCATTGGAGATACCTCAAGGTGTATCTGCATCATTTGCTAGCAACACCATATCAGTTACTTGGAACGCTGTTACTGAGGCAAACCACTACTATAGACAAGTCAGCGTCAACGGTGGCAGCTGGAAAAATGAAACCCGTTTTGATTCAACCTCGGCGACTTATTATAACCAAACCAGTGGCAATAGTTTTAGCTACCGGATTAAGGCATGTGACGTTAACGATGACCGTTGTTCAGCATATTCCAACGCATCCCCAAGCATTCTATTGATGACATCATTACAAAATGTAACAGCCTCAGTTTCAGGTAATACAATATCTATTGATTGGAGTGCTATTGCTGGTGCAAACCATTATTACAGACAAGTCAGCGTTAATGGTAGTAACTGGAAAAATGAAACCCGCTTTGATACAACATCGGCCGTTTATTACAACCAAGTCAGCGGCAGTAGTTTTAGCTATCGAGTCAAAGCTTGCAGTCCTTATGGCTGTACCAACTACTCACCGGGCTCTCCTGCAGTTATCGTGCTGAGTTCTCCTCAGAATGTATCCGCTTCAGTTTCACAAAGAACAATATCTATCAATTGGAGTGCTGTAAGTCATGCAGATTATTATTACAGAGAAGTCAGTGTTAACGGCGGTGCCTGGAAAAACTCAACGCGTTTCGATACAACGTCGGCGACCTATTACAATCAGACGATCGGAAATAGTTTTAGCTATCGTGTAAAAGCATGTACTTCTAACGGATGTAGTGATTATTCAGCAGGTTCCACTCTAGTCACGGTTGAATAAAAAGGCGATTAAGTTCATTATTTAAGAAAATAGGGTACCAACCTTGGGCTGTCGATAAGTCAATTTTTCGGCAGCCATATTTACTTTTGCTTTTTCAGTGTTATTACCACTAATAGAAAGCGTAGTCAGAGTGAAAATATAGAATGTTATGCCTATTCAACGCGCCGATCCTATCCACTATAACGGCGCTATTTTCGTAAGCATTGAAATAGTTGGTATAGATTTCTCATTAATGGTTAACTATGGAGATTCTACGTCAGCCAACAAGCACTAATGCTGACAAATTACAGTTAACTTTTCGCTTTGCTCAAGTGTAACAAACAGCAGTTTATTTGAGCCTTATGTGTTAGAGGTCGTTATGAGTAATATCAAATTAATAAAAGTGGTCTTAATTATTTTATTTATTCCATCATGTGGTAATTCAAAAACAACCTCTGACTGTGTTGCCAGAGGTATTAGTTATTTTAAAGAAATTGGTTCTTACCCTAAATTATCAGCAGCGCCTAATAAAGGAAGGTACGCTAAGGATGTAGCCGAAGAGCGATGTTCTCGTTCAACAGCAGCTTTTCCTGACATTTAGTTGTATCCTGCCATCAACTCAAATAACGAACACCTTATGACACAAAAAACCTTAATATGGGATATTCCCTTACGCATTTTTCATTGGACCCTGGTCTGTTTGCTGGCAGGCTCTTGGTATACCTCTGGTGGCGATGGTGACCTTATTGAAAACCATATGATCTTGGGTTATAGCATGTTGGCTTTGCTGATATTTAGGATTTTATGGGGAGTGCTCGGCACCAAACATGCCCGGTTTAGCCAGTTTATACCATCATTTAGGTCGCTGTTGGCTTATATCAGAGATCTTAAAAAAGGGCGTTCAGCGCACACCGCGGGCCACAACCCACTGGGTGCCCTGATGGTTATACTGATGATAATGCTGTTATCAATGCAGGCCATTAGTGGGCTTTTTATCGATGATGATGTTTTTTCAGCTGGGCCTTACAATGGTTCTGTTGGTAAAGATATTGTAGGTTTAATGGCGTTTATTCACCATAATGTTTTTGATGTAATTGTGGGTGCCGTGGTGATACACCTGGTGGCGATTGGTTATTATGCAGCAATAAAAAAGGTCAATTTGGTGCTGCCGATGATCACTGGCAAGAAACCCGCCGACACCGTAAACAAATCAGATATCATTCATACCTCTCGTCTATGGTTGGCGGTTATCATTGCCATAATAACAGTCGCATTTGTTTATTGGCTGGTAATAATCAACGCACCAGTGACTGACGATTATTATTAAGCGCGCTCATCTTATCCATCATAACGGCGTTATTGTCGTACTCAAACAGTTGCATATATCCTAGTGCACCTATTTTCGCGCGACTCTTTTTGCCAAATTAAGGCCTTGTTCTGAAGCGAAATCTAAGCACGCTAGGCTGTGTGATTATTCAGCCTTGAAATCATCATGACAACTACCACAGGCTCTACCGACATTTTTCATCGCGCCTTTGGTGGCTTTTTCATCTTTGGTTGCTGCCACTTTTTGTAACTTGGCTGAAGCCATGGTTAATGCTTCAATTTTTTCAGCAAATTTAGCCTGTTTTTGCCACACCACATCCAATGCTTCGGTCTCAACCTTATGGGCTGAGGTGTCTGTTTTCATATAATCCGCTATCATCAGCGATAATTGGTTAATGCGTAAGGCGCTTTTTTCTACCCTAACCGCATCAAAAGCAATCTTGCCTTTTAACATCCCGCCGATCGGTTTCATATTACTGCCAATCAGTGAAAAAACAGATTGACGCAATTGGGCCGATTTTTGGGCATGTTTGAGGTTTTTGGCCGGTTGGCTGGCAAACGCGAAAGATGAAGCCATGACCGATACCAGTACAATTGCGCCCTTGGATAACAATTTCATGAGTGTTCCTGTGTATAATAAGTTAGGTGGTTTTGAATAAGTTTTTTCGTATTGTCTCGGCGTGAATAATGACATAAGCTTAATATGAATGCCAATCAACTATCGACGAACAAATAAACCTTGAGGCCAAAAAAACTTGCCCCGCTTTGGTGCCGTCCTTTGCCAACTAGCATTATCCGCACAATTCTGACAAACTAGGCCAATGAAACCACTAGCGCGTCTAACCAAATTCCCCATCCGCACCCTCAAGGTGATAAAACATCGCCATATGAAAAGTCTGCGCAACACCATGCTTAAGCTGAAAATGGCGTTGTCACAAGAAAAAGCCGAAACTCGCGAAATGCTCCATATCTACCACCTTTATGCCCAAGGCGAAGCCACTCCTGAAGAAATGAAAGCCGCCAACGAACAGTTTCTCGATATCCTCAAAGGACTCGGTTTAGGCGTGTTTGCAGTATTACCATTTTCTCCGGTGACCATTCCAGCGATTGTTAAACTGGGTAGAATGGTTGGGGTTGAAATCTTACCCAGCGCGTTTTCTGACAATCCGCCAGCAGACAATGAACCAGACCAGCCAACCAACCCAGATCATCACCAAAACCAGCACCAAAACCAGCACCAAAATAAATGCCAAGGCAAACCCCAAGACAAGTAAACTAAATACACACTTCCATTTAGCCGTCTAAACATCTATACTGATGGGTGTTTAGGTTTCTCTGCCATCTTGAGAACCGATAATTATATCATGACAGAGCGCGTAGTTATTTTTTGGAGGACATAGTGCAACATTCATTACCTAGCTTATTCGAGCAACAACTAGAAAAACGCATTTTACTGCTGGACGGTGCGATGGGCACAATGATCCAGGATTATAAATATTCTGAGCAAGATTACCGTGGCGAACGGTTTGCTGACTGGTCTTGTGATGTCAAAGGTAATAACGACTTACTGGTATTAAGCCAGCCTCAGACCATTAAAAATATCCACGGCGAATACCTAGCCGCCGGCGCCGATATCCTCGAAACCAATACCTTTAATGCCACTCGTATCGCCATGGCCGATTATGAGATGGAAGACTTAAGTCGCGAGATCAACTTCGCTGCGGCCAAAATTGCCCGCGAAATCGCCGATGAATACACCGCTAAAAACCCCAATAAACCCCGTTTTGTTGCTGGTGTTTTAGGCCCAACTAACCGAACCTGTTCAATTTCACCAGACGTTAACGATCCAGCTTATCGTAACGTCACCTTTGATGAACTCAAAGACGCCTATATCGAATCCACTTTGGCGCTGATCGAAGGTGGTGCAGACCTTATCCTTATCGAAACCATTTTTGATACCCTCAATGCCAAAGCGGCAGTATTTGCGGTTGAACAGGTTTTTGCCGATTTGGGCAAGCGTTATCCGGTGATGATCTCTGGCACCATCACTGACGCCTCGGGCAGAACCCTGTCCGGTCAAACCACCGAAGCCTTTTATAACTCACTGGCCCACGCCAACCCAATTTCATTCGGTCTAAACTGTGCCCTAGGGCCTAAAGAATTACGTCAATATGTCGAAGAAATGAGCCGCATCAGCAATTGCGCCGTTTCAGCTCACCCCAATGCGGGTTTGCCAAACGCCTTTGGTGAATACGACCTTGATGCCCAAGAAATGAATCAACATATTCGCGAATGGGCCGAGTCAGGTTTGCTGAATATCGTTGGTGGCTGTTGTGGTACTACCCCTGAACACATTCGGGTGATGGCAGAAGTGGTCGCAGACATCCCGCCGCGCCCCATCAACGAGGTCAAAATCGCTTGTCGTTTATCTGGCCTTGAAGCCCTGACCATTGACAAAGAAAGCCTGTTCGTCAATGTCGGTGAACGGACCAATGTCACTGGTTCTGCCAGATTCAAAAAGCAAATCAAAGAAGAGCGTTATGATGACGCCCTCGCCGTGGCACTGCAACAGGTCGAAAATGGCGCGCAAATCATCGATATCAACATGGATGAAGGCATGTTGGATTCGAAATATGCGATGCACCGCTTTTTAAACCTAATTGCCGGTGAACCAGACATAGCCAAAGTGCCAGTGATGATCGACTCATCAAAATGGGATATCCTCGAAGCGGGTTTAAAGTGCGTCCAGGGTAAAGGCATTGTTAACTCCATCAGCCTTAAAGAAGGTGAAGACAATTTCCGTGAACAAGCCGAGCTGGTGCGTCGTTATGGTGCCGCCGTGATTGTGATGGCCTTTGATGAAGACGGCCAAGCCGATACACGCGCCCGCAAAGTCGAAATCTGTCAACGTGCTTACCATATTTTGGTCGATGAGCTCAACTTTCCACCACAAGACATTATCTTCGATCCGAATATCTTCGCGGTCGCCACCGGGATTGAAGAGCACAATAACTACGCAGTCGACTTTATTGAAGCCACTGCCGACATCAAGAAACTCCTGCCCCACGCCATGATTTCCGGCGGTGTCTCTAATGTTTCGTTCTCGTTCCGTGGTAATAATGCGGTGCGAGAAGCCATTCATGCGGTATTTTTGTACTACACCATCAAAAATGGCATGGACATGGGTATCGTTAACGCCGGTCAGTTGGCCATCTTAAAAGATGTGCCGAAAGACTTACGTCAAGCAGTAGAAGACGTAGTGAAAAATAGCGACCCTGATGCCACCGAAAGATTGCTTGACGTCGCCGAAAGGTACAGCGGCAAAGGCGGCTCCAAAAGTAGTCTGACCGATTTAAGCTGGCGTGAACTCGATACCAACCAACGCCTTGAACATGCGCTGGTTAAAGGCATTAATACTTATATCGTTGAAGACACTGAAGCGGCACGTCTTGAAGCCGAGATCCCCTTACACGTTATCGAAGGCCCGCTAATGGACGGCATGAACGTCGTCGGTGACTTATTTGGTGAAGGCCAGATGTTTTTACCTCAGGTGGTTAAGTCTGCCCGAGTGATGAAACAGGCCGTTGCCCATTTACAACCGTTTATCGAAGAAGGTAAAACCGAAATCACCGATAACGGCAAGATATTGATGGCCACCGTCAAAGGTGACGTGCACGATATAGGAAAAAACATCGTCGGCGTGGTATTGCAATGTAATAACTTCAGCATCACCGACTTGGGCGTGATGGTCTCATGTGAGAAAATTTTAACCACCGCCAGAGAACTCAACCTCGATGCCATCGGTTTATCCGGCTTAATCACCCCGTCACTGGACGAAATGGTCCATGTGGCCAAAGAGATGCAACGTCAGGGTTTCACCATCCCATTATTGATTGGTGGTGCAACCACGTCAAAAGCCCATACCGCGGTGAAAATTCAGCCCCATTATCAACATGGTGTGGTGTATGTCGCCAATGCCTCGCGCTCGGTATCAGTGGTACAAACCCTGTTGTCTGATCGCAAAGCGGCGTTTTTGGCCGATATCGACAAAGAAT
The DNA here is from genome assembly GCA_047617105.1 of Phenylobacterium sp. GTDB lineage: Bacteria > Pseudomonadota > Gammaproteobacteria > Enterobacterales > Alteromonadaceae > JABSOG01. The sequence goes on from JBLGCB010000013.1 coordinate 34,519, forward strand.
ATGAAAAAGTGCGCGCTCGCCATTATGCCAAAGGCCCGCGTTCGACCCTGGTTACGCTGAAGCAGGCGCGAGCCAATGCCACCCCGGTCAGTTTTGATAACTACGTGCCTGTGAAGCCGAAAAAACTTGGTGTCACCGTGCTGGATGATGTGCCATTGGATATTGTTCGTGAGTATATTGACTGGACGCCATTTTTCCTCACTTGGCAGCTTAGCGGCAAATATCCGCGCATTTTAGAACACGAATTGATTGGTGAAACCGCCACCGAATTGTTTAACGATGCCAATCAGATGCTCGATGAAATCATTGCCAATAAAAGTCTTGGTGGCAAAGCCGTATTTGGTTTATTCCCGGCCAATCGGGTCGGTGATGATATTGAATTGTATACCGATGACAGCCGCAGCGAGATTAACCAAACCTTGCGTCAGTTACGTCAACAGAGCAAAAAGCCGAGGGGCCAGTTCAACCGTTGCCTGAGTGATTATGTTGCTGACAAAAACGCGGGCATCGAAGATTATGTGGGTGCTTTTGCGGTCTCTGCGGGTTTTGGCGTTGATGAAATTGTCACCCAGTATGATAATCAACACGATACCTATAACAGCATTTTGGTCAAAGCCGTGGCTGACCGTTTGGCCGAAGCGCTGGCGGAATATCTGCATCAACAAATTCGCCTTGATTATTGGGGTTATGCCAAAGATGAAACCCTAGATAATAACTCGCTGATCCGTGAGTTATACCAAGGCATTCGCCCGGCACCAGGTTATCCAGCGTGTCCAGAGCACACCGAAAAAGGCGTGTTATGGGACTTGCTCGACGTTGAAAAAAACATTGGTATGGAATTAACCAGCAGCTACGCGATGTGGCCAGGGGCTGCGGTCAGCGGTTGGTATTTTGCCCACCCTGAGAGTAAATATTTTGCCGTGGCCAAAATCAGCAAAGATCAAGCCGAAGATTATGCCAGTCGTAAACAGATGAGCCTAGAAGATATCGAACGTTGGTTGTCGCCAAACCTGGATTATGATCCGGCTCCAGCTCCGACTCCCGCTGGTGCAACTGCCAGTCAGAGCCAAGCGGCGTGAATCCTAGACAAATAATAACTGTTCAGCGTGATATATGCGCTGGATTGTGACGAAAAGTAAGAGTAAACAATCATGAAAGTCATCGAACATATAGACAAAGCAACCAATCCGCTATTCAGCTTTGAAATAGTCCCGCCACCACGGGGCCGTTCCATCCAAGATATCGTAGATGTGGTCAAAATACTGGCCCCGTATAACCCGCCGTGGATTGACGTAACTTCTCATCCGTCAGGCGCATTTTACAACGAACAAGCCGATGGCAGTGTCGAACGACGCATCTACAAAAAACGCCCCGGCACCATTGGTATTTGCGGCGTCATCCAGAACCGTTTTAAAATCGACACCGTGACTCACTTGTTGTGCAGCGGTTTTAGCAAAGAAGAAACCGAAGATGCACTGATCGAACTCAATTACCTTGGTATTCATAACATCCTCGCACTCAAAGGTGATGGTCCCAACTACAACAAAAAAATCTCTGCCAATCGCACCATCAATGAATATGCCAGTGACTTGGTCGGCCAAGTCAGTGAAATGAAGAAAGGTAATTTTCTGGATGATATCGCCGGGTGTTCCTCGTTAGATTTTTGTGTTGGGGTCGCCGGTTATCCTGAAAAACATTTTGAATCACCTAATCTCAGCACTGACATTGTGCACCTAAAACAAAAGGTAGATGCGGGCGCGGACTATATCACCACGCAAATGTTTTATGACAACAAAAACTACTTCGCTTTTGTCGAGCAATGCCGGGCGGCGGGCATCGAAGTGCCGATCATCCCTGGGTTGAAGATTATCCGTTCAGTTAAGCAGTTACAATCTGTGCCACGCCATTTCTACGTTAACTTCCCCGATGATTTTGTCAACGAAATCCTCGAAAATCCCAAACATGTGGTAGAACTGGGTATTGCCCACGCCACCAAACAAACCGAAGAATTGCTCAATGCGGGTTTACCTGGGGTTCATTATTATGTCATGAACGACGCCAAATCAGTGGCCAAAGTGATTGAGCGATTTGTGTAGGGTGCGCACGCCAGCTTGTGTCAAAACTCCAAACCAGCGATGAAATGACGTAGGGTGGTCACGCTTTTTGTGCCCACGCGTGACCTTGCAGTCATAAACAAGCCTTTTTCGAGCATATTCTATGATTCATGGTACTCTTGAAGACTTTTTACACAGCCTTGCGCACCATTAACCGAGCTGTCGGACCAATGGATTGACGACAACCCTTTAATGATCTAAACAAACCGACATAAGGGAACACCATAGTGTTAAGAACAATGTTTAAAACCGCATTAACAACAACGCCCCGCAAAATCATCTTAATTCTCAGCGCCCTCCTCCTCAGCGCCTGTAGCAACATTCCTGATGAACCGGCCTACAAAACCTCGAACTCAACCTTACCATCAGGGCAAAATTCATTTGCCGATTACGCCCAAAGCACCCGCCAGTGGCTGGCACAAAATCGCTGGTTTTTATCCGCCGACAAACAAGCCGAACTCGACGCCAACAGCCCATTTGAACTGTTACCACAAGTGCCATTGGCCCAACGTCATGGCATTTTGCTGGTGCATGGCTTAAATGACTCTCCTTACAGCTTTGTTGATATTGCACCGATGCTGGCCAAAATGGGCTTTCATGTCAGAACCTTACTGCTCGAAGGGCATGGCTCACGACCCGCCGATTTAATCAATGCCGACCATCAACACTGGCAATCGCTGGTGCGTCAACAAACCGAATTATTTAAAGCAGATGTCGATAAACTATGGCTCGGCGGTTTTTCAACTGGCGCCAACCTGGTGACCGATTACGCCCTGAACGATGATGATATTCAGGGCTTGTTACTATTCTCTCCAGGTTTTAAAGCCTTACGTGATATTGCCCAATATGCGCCGCTGTATTCAGTGTTCAAAGACTGGATTTTCACCCCATCGTTGACCAGACAAACCAACTACGTGCGTTATCATACCTCACCAACCAATGGTTACGCCCAGTATTACCATACCAGCCAAAGTGTGCTTGATGGCCTTGAGGCGCGCCAATACACTCGCCCGGTATTTATCGCCATCAGCGAAGATGACAGCGTATTAGATGTTGATAATATCCGAAATCTATTTGAAACCCGCATGACCCATCCGGCCAATCGTTTGATTTGGTTTGGCAACCCACCGGGTTCAGAAGATAGCCGGGTATTACACTTTAACGGCAAAGTGCCCGAATTCAGAGTAAGCAATTTTTCTCATATGGGGTTGTTGTTCGACCCAGACAACGCCTATTACGGCACCAATGGCACCGAGCGTATTTGCAGCAACGGCCAAAGCGACAAACATTTTCGCCAATGTTATCAACGAAAACCAGTTTGGTATTCTGCTTGGGGCCACACCGAAGGTGACAAACCTCATGCTAGGTTGACGTTTAATCCGTGGTTTAAACAGATGAGTGAGATCATTCGTGGGGTTGTTTTTGCGGATTGAAATCGATCAATTTTTCAAATATGAGAATCGTTTAGTTGTTCAGCCTATTGTATTCTAAAAAGTGGGGTTTTCATGCGAATAGTTTCTTACACCGAAGCCAAAAACAACCTAAAATCAGTGCTTGATGGCGTAGTTGATGATGCTGATTGTACTGTTATCACTAGACGAGATGTAGAGGATGTCGTTGTGATGTCAATGGGCTACTATAATAGCTTAATGGAAACAATACACTTGCTTAGCTCTCCTGCTAATGCTACCCATCTGGCCAAATCAATTGCTCAATACAAAGCAGGACAAAAAAACACTGAAGAGAATTAGCAAACTGATTGCTGACACCAAGCGATTGGTTTATGCAGTGGATGATAATACCATCACCATTATATCGTGCCGCTATCATTATCAAATTTAAGGGGATTGGTGCTAGGGTATCGAAAAACGGCTATTTCCTGCATTTCTATTGCTCATGTATTAGATTTTTACAAACCCACTGTAGGATGGGTGAAACCCATCGACCTTGGCCGAAGCCCTTGTTCTTGATGGGTTTTACCCATCCTACGGCGAATACTATAGATAGTGTATAAAGCTAAAAGTTGGCATAAGATGCGTCACGACAAATTCGATGCAATTTCGACATATTCCCTGAACCTGTTAATATCATCTTTTTCGGTTAGCCAGATATATGCATCAATCGCAACAATTTTTGGGTCCTTAGCAATTCTCTCTGATGCCGTGGAGTACCGAGTACAAAACGTGTTAAGAAATAATTGAAAGCCAATAAGCTCATCAGTAACGAGTATTTGCTTGGTGGAGGCAGCTCCTACAGGTATCCAACTAAGTTTGGCCTGACTATGCGTGGCACTAATATCTATGGTTATTTTATGGTTATGAGCGTGATGCTTTACTTTCGCCATATTATTTAGCGGCCCCAGGATTTGATTTCTAAAATTATCCACTCCTGAAGTCTCAACCCCCTCCCCTAACAACATCTTCTCATACCCTTGAGGCAGAGCCACCCGCATACATTCTAAAACGACCAACCAAATAACCCCCAACTCTTTAGGGTGATTGGCTAAAACCCCCTTCACCCGTTCTACTATCTGACCAATTGATCGTAAATCTAATGAAAACCCTTCAAAGATAAACGCTAAAAATGCGATAGCATTATCATCATCCCAAGCAAAAATATTCAAATAATTAGTCTTTATAATCCGTTCTTTCAGTAACTGAACAGACTCAAGAGTGCCAACATAATCAGCCGTCTTTGCGGTTGGTAAAGAAAAACTACGGTCAAAAAAGCGCAGCAAATATTTCTGAGAATCAAACCCAGAACCATAAACCGCCCGAATAGAATGCTGTAATTGCTCGGTATCAGTGGCAATCACAAATATCACCCGTTGCATCGAAAATATATGCTTAACCACTTCTAGCAATTCGATGGCAAAGGTCGGTCGACAGCGGTCCAACTCATCAATGAAAATATACATCGGTGACCAGCGTTGTTCTCCATCCGCATTGTCATCAATAATGACTTTGCTTAACAGTCTTTCAACTTCTCTTTTTAGCGCATCAATCGATTCACCTTGTGTCTTATGTATTGACAACAACTCTTTAACCGCTGATTCAGCCCCTGCTTCAGCATTTTTTGAATCGACTTTGGCATTATCAGCAGATTGCGCTACTACCTCATCAAAATCAATATTGACCACCTTTTTCATCAAACCTTTGGCCAAGGCTGGCGCAATGGCTCTAATCACGGCCTTTGATGTTTTCATCACTGATGTCAACGTTTCTGACGATTCACCATCAAGCAATACCTTTAACTGCGCAATAATCTCCCCTAATACCAACAATAGCGGATCATTATGATTATCATTCTTCCATGCATCTAAATAAATCACTGGATGCTTTTGCCCAATAGAATTTGACCAACGTTTTAAAAAGTAAGTTTTGCCTGTGCCCCACGCACAGTTCACATTCAAAACATAAGAACTGGTTCGGTAAGTCGATAAGTAATTAGTCAGATATTCTGCGTATTTGGCCCTGTCGAGACTATCAGGTTCAAGGATTTCCTTAGTATGTTGACACTCAACCGAAGAGGCCCAATCAAATTTTATCGTACTCATAGGAGCGCTATTCTTCCTTTAAAGGCTGTTGTTATTTCTTGGTCAACGGTAATAATCGGTGTTTTTGCGAAAGGCTAATGAACCCAATCTTCACAGTTTAAAGCACCCCTCATCACTGACAACCTCTTCTCTATCGAGCAAAAAGTCAGAATCCGTGCTTTCGCACTGCGCAAAGGACAGCCAATCTGGCCGAACCGGACGTAAAATAATACTGTCACCCTCTTTGATGATTTCCAATTCATTAATACCTTCAAATTCCATGTCTTTTGGTAATCTGACCGCCTGGTTGTTACCATTTTTAAAAATCGACACTGTTCTCATCACTTTCCCCTTGTCACCCTATATCTAATTGACATCATACCGCCGGATGCTGCCATATGCTAATAAGAAAGGAGAGACAAACCCCACCTTTGTATCACAACCTATCACCCCCGCTAAAAACCGACACAAATCCCTACACAAAGCCTTCATTACCGTCACCTGAGTGTCATATTTCAACGCCAAAATTCACCCCGCTATTCACACAAACAGGAATCAACATGAAAAACCAACACCTCGGATTAATACTTGGTATGTCTTCTTTGTGCTTATCTGCCCCAACTTTGGCCGATATTTATAAAGATGCCGGTATGGCCGAGCAACAAACCCGCTATGCTACCAAACACAAAGTCCTTAACCACTCGAAACAACATCGTAACCAGCAAGGTTGGATGTATGTCGATAAAGTGGCAGAAGATGCTACCTCCGGCTTTTATCAGGCAGGTAATTGGCTCAAATTACATGACCGAACCATGGCCATTGGCATCGGCTCTGTGTCTTTTTCATTTAACCCCGCCAAACTCGATTGCACCGAAGGCTTCTCATTTGATTTAGAAGTCGGCGACGATACGGTGACCTCAATCAAACCCAACTGTGACGATCTGCTCAATGCGTCGGTCAGCTATCCGGTCAGCCACACTTTCGACTTGCTCGAAGTGCCCGCCGTGATGGTGCCAATGGACCCGCTAGGGCTATTCAGTGTCGGGGTTAAATTTGGTGTCGGCGTGACCGTCGGCTCAGATTTTACCGTCGGTGGCGTTATTGGCGGATACGACAACGAGGTACCTTTTGAGGCCGACGGTGTGCGCAGACCCGATTACATCTTTGCCTCAATTGAACCTTATGTCGCTGGCAAAGTCAGCGGTTC
>JBLGCB010000014.1:0-41190 GCA_047617105.1 Phenylobacterium sp.
ACTTTATTTAATGGTGATGATGCCTTTGTATTGACCAAAAACGACTTTGTGGTCGATAGCATTGGCCGTGTCGGTGAAGATCCGGGTAGTGAGTGGTTAGATGTCAATGATGAAAACTTCTCTACCAAAGAACGCACCTTGCGTCGTAAAGACGGCATTATTGCTGGTGATACCATCGCTGATGATGAATTCCCAGGTGTTGATAACCAATGGGTTGTGTTTGAGCAAAACACTGCTGATGGCCTAGGTTGTTTCGGTGAAGCGGCTTGTACACCAAGCAAACATGTGATTATCACTGAGTACATCGAAGGTAGTGGCAACAACAAACTGATTGAAGTGTCTAATCTTGGCGATACCACGGTTGATTTACATGAAGAAGGTTTCCGTTTGTCGACTTATGCCAATGGTCGTATTACCCGCTCAGGTACTGAAAAACTGTATGGTATCTTAGTACCAGGTTCAAGCTTGGTGATTTATAACGCCGGTGCTGCTGATGAGTTTAAACGTGAGTATCCACAAGGTATCCCATCAAACGTAACGTTCTTTAACGGTGATGATGCCTTGGTATTAACCACCAATGGTCAAGTTGTCGATAGCTTTGGTCAACAAGCGGTTGATCCGGGCAGCGAATGGACTGATGCTAGCAATGCTAACTTCACCACTAAAAACTCAACTTTACGTCGTGCTGATGATGTGACTACCGGTGATCTTGCTTATGCTGATGCCTTCCCTGGCGAAGTAAACACTTGGATTCACTTTGAAATTAACACCTCTGATGGTGTCGGTTGTGCTGGTGAGTCAGCGTGTACTGGCAACGAGCCATTACCATTAGAAGGCGAGGGTGCCCCTACCCAAGAAGGTTTGTGTTCTAACTGTCCTGATATCACCAAAATCAATGATGCGATGATATTTGATGATGCGGCGTATTATGGCGATGCAGCGACAGTATCGATTGCTGATTTCCCTGGTGTACTGGCGTCAAAAATTGACACTGGTGCGGGTCATGTTCAACTGTCTTATTCTGAAATTTGGAGTGTGATCACCTTTGCCGATGAAGATCCGGCGAACCCTGACAACATCATTGAAATCTATAAAGGTGATTCAGTGGCCAAATGGATGAATGCCAGTGGCAATCAGTCGCCTAACCCGGATGCATGGAACCGTGAGCACGTTTGGTCGAAGAGCCATGGCTTCCCGGATCGTGAGCAGCTTGCTTACACCGATGCCCATCACTTGCGTCCTGCGGATGCGTCGATGAATACTTTGCGTAGCAACCTTGATTTTGATATTGGCGGCGAGCCGATTGAAGAATCACCGATTAACTTCAAAGATTCTGATTCGTTTGAACCTCGTGATGATGTGAAAGGTGATGTTGCCCGAATGATGTTCTATATGGCGAGTCGTTATAACGGTGCTGATGGGGACAATACCCCGGACTTAATCTTGGTGGATACACCGACCACAGAATCAGGGTCACCGACCTTTGGTAACTTGTGTCGTTTGTATCAATGGCATTTAGACGATGCAGTAGATGATTCTGAGCACGTACGTAACGATGTGATTTACGAGTACCAAGGTAACCGTAACCCGTTCATCGATCACCCTCGTTGGGCAGATATCGTTTATGGTACTTCTTGTGGTTTCGTGCCTACAGCGCCGGTCGTGAACATCACAGGCCCGGATGTTGTCAACGAAGGTGATAGCGTGACGATTGACGGTTCGGCTTCTAGCGATGCTGATGGTGATGAAATTACTTATCACTGGCGACAGTTAACGGATGGCTTAATTTCCTTCCAGTTTGATTCACCGTCATTGACATTCACTGCACCAAACGTCAGTGCTGATAAAGCGCTTAAATTTGAATTGACCGTGAGCGATGGTCGACATCAGACCACGCGAGAATTCAGCATGGTGGTTGAAGCGAATTCTTCTAGCAGCGGTATTGCTGGTGGTGGTTCACTGGCTTGGTTGACCCTGTTGTTGTTGCCGTTGGTGGCGACGCGTCGAAGAAAAATGCGTTAACGATAAGCTTCGTTAATATAAAAGGCATACCTTCGGGTATGCCTTTTTTTTGCCTTGATTAAAGAGGGGAAAGGTAAACTCTGGTATGGGTGCGTAGGGTGGTCACGTTTTTTGTGCCCACGCGTGACCTGTGAGCCGACGTCAATCCTTTAACAAAGAGACCTATGAGCCGACGTCAATCCCTGAACAATACAATCGTTCAGAGGTGCATTTGAATACGTGTTTGCCATGTTTGTAAGAGGTGTGTTTATGCCTGCAAGAAGGTATGTCTATGGCTGCAAGGTTACGCGTGGGCACAAACAGCGTGCCCACCCTACGTCATTTCATAGCTGGGTGATGGATTGCTTAGTATGAAGGCATGTCGATGACGGGAAGGTTACGCGTGGGCACAAACAGCGTGACCACCCTACGTCATTTCATAGGTGGGTGATAGGTTGCTTAGTATGAAGGCATGTCGATGACGGGAAGGTTACGCGTGGGCACAAAAAACGTGACCACCCTACGCCATTTCATCGGTGGGTGATGGATTGCTTAGTAAGAAAGGTCGGTCTATGGCTGCAAGGAAACTGTAAAAGGAAGGTAAGTGTGAACCTTGGCGCCGACGTTCTTAATATAACGCTTACGATCCCCAAAGGCGTCGCGGTTTAACCAAGCTTTACTCACACTCACTGGATTATGGTGCGATCGACTTAGTTAGTCAAATAAAAAATTAACCCAAAAAAATGGCAGGTGGGTGATGGATTACGGTTGTTCGTGCCTCACAACCTAACCCATCCTACGCAGTTCCTTATAGAGGACCGTGATTTCAAAGCCAAAAAAAATGGCAGCCACATCAACAATGCGCCTACCATTCTATTCGTTAAACGTTGCCCAAAAAAATCATCAAAAACCTTGCGTAGCAAAATCCCAGTTTAATTTTCCGTAGGAAAAGAAAACTATTCAATACGGCCAGTAAAGCGATAACCTTCACCATGAATGGTGCTGATGATTTCGCCTGAAGCGCCGTCAGCTTCAAAATGCTTACGAATACGACGGATAGTAACGTCAACCGTTCTATCGTTGTCACGCAGCTCACGGCCTGTCATATGCTTGATTAACTGCTCACGGGTAAAAATTTTGCCTGGATCAGTTAACATTAAACGCAAAGCACGGTATTCGCCTTTAGGCAAACGCTGTGATTCACCCGATGGGGTGCTCAAACAACGGCTGTTTTCGTCCAGCTCCCAACCGTCAAACTTGATGATACCATCTTCAGTTTTCGGGCTCTCTGGTAAGCTTGACGTTCGGCTGATCAGATTTCTTGCTCTGATGGTCAGCTCGCGCGGGTTAAATGGCTTGGTGATGTAATCATCAGCGCCAATTTCAAGGCCAAGAATACGATCAACGTCGTTGTCGCGGCCAGTTAAGAAGATCAAACCCATTGGGCCTTTTTGACGCAATTCACGGGCTAAAATTAGTCCGTTTTTGCCAGGTAGGTTAATGTCCATCACGACAACGTCAACTTGAGCGTTAGATAGCTTTTCATGCATGTCATTGCCATCTATCGCTTCAATGACTTCATAACCTTCGGCCTGAAAAAGGTTAACCAGATTTAAACGGGTAACATCTTCATCTTCAACTATTAATATAACGGGGGTATGCATAACGATAAAAATCCTTTGCTGCAACTTTGGTAAATGGCAAGTAAGAAAAAAGAAACAATTTAGCTGAATTATAGGAGGGTTCTGCTGATGAAACAAGAAAATAACACATACAACCGGGTTTATTATTCGATTGTGAGTAAATATTGGCTAAAATACCTGTAACGGGTTAATTATTCAGGGTGAAATCGGACTAAAGCCAATAAACGAGAGCGGATCCGCACAGCCGTTGTTTTATAACTTGCTCGATTAATATACAGTTTTAATTTTCCTTTTTTAAGGATTAATGCCGATAACCCGCCACTGTTCATAAAGGCGGTTTTACTGCCAATGGTCAGTTTGGTTTTGCTCAGTTTGGTGATTAATGCCGGGGGTAATTGCGGTGAGGTTTTATGGTCAAAGTAAATCAGCGAGCAATCTTGGTAATGTTCAATAATATCGACTTTATCCTCTGCTATGGTTTTGATATTGACCTGACGGTCTTGGACTTTGAGTTTGCCACTGGCTTTGAGTTCGGACAATACGGTGATGATGCTGTGTTTTTGAGAAGTGGGGAAAAAACAAAAGGTTAAAGGGGCATTTTTGGGGATTGACCAATGGACGTATTTGGCCATCTGAAAAATAAAAGCGGCCCGGTAGCGGGTTTTGGTTTGTTGATTGGTCTTGGCGTCAACACTCCAGCTGACGGTAGTCGTCACGATGGCAAAAGTCATCGTCAAAACACCGATAAGCGCCAGTGTGGGGCGATTGAATGAGCACCAGAACAGCTTAATTTTGCTCATGTGACTCTTGCTGTTTTGCTAGTGGAAGCGTCAATGGGAAAGACAATATTAAATTCTATGCCTTTATTTTCCTCACTGAAAATGGTGATCGAGCCGTTCAGGGCCTGGGTGACCAAGTTATAGACTAAATGCATCCCTAACCCGGAGCCACCTTCGCCTCGGCGAGTAGTGACAAAGGGATCGAAGATGCGATGTTTAATTTCCTCAGACACCCCGGTGCCGTTGTCTTTGTAACATAATTGGCAATTGTTTTTTGAGACCCCGACCGTAATGGTGATTTTGCCCTGGTCAATGCCGCTAAAGGCGTGGATCAGTGAATTCATCACTAGGTTAATAATGATTTGAGTGATGGGGCCGGGCATACTTTTAATGTTAATCTTGGGGTCACATTCGACAATCACTTGGTGTTGTACTTTTTTCAGATTGGGTTTTAACGACATCAAAATTTCGGCAATCAATTGTTCAAAATTAAATAAACGACTTTCTTCACTGGACTGATCAACCGCGACCTGTTTAAAACTGCTGATCAACTCCGCTGCGCGATTGAGGTTACGATAGATGATGCCAAGGTTTTCGGTGCTCTCGGCAAGAAACTTGGCCAGTTGTTTGGAGCTGAGTTTTTTGTTCTCAAACGAGGTTAAGATCACTGCGAGCCTGTCTTGCATCAGCGTTGACGCGGTGACGCCTAATCCTATGGGGGTGTTTACCTCATGGGCAATACCCGCCACCATTTGGCCAAGGGAGGCCATTTTCTCGGTTTCTACCAACTGGTTCTGGTATTGGTGCATTTTTTCTAAAGTGCTGAGCAATTCTTGGTTAGAATCTTTTACCGCTTGGGTGCGGTCGTTGACTTTTTGTTCGAGGCTTTGGTTAAGGAGGCGGACTTCTTGTTCGGCAATTGCCTGCTTAGAAATATGCTGTTGAATTCGCTCTAACATGCGATTGAAGGCGCGGGCGAGAATATCCAGTTCAGTGATATTGATGCTCTCAACTTTGGCGGAATAATCTTTGTCTTTGGCAACCTGTTGAACCGTGCGCAATAGTGATTCGATGGGGTGGGTGATTTTGCGCTGCATTCTCAGGGCCAGCAAAAACGCCAGCAGTAAAATAAACAGTCCTATTAGAGTATTGATAAACAGTTTTTCGTTAATATCACTTTTCATTGATGCCAGACTGGCGCGTAAATAGACGTAACCGAGAATGTTGTCATCATCTTTTATTGGTCGGATGATCTCTAGATAAGCATCGCTGAAAGTGGCATTTTGCAGTGCTTGTATTTGGCTGAACTTGACCGGAATGGGCGGGATGCCAAATTTATTGTAGCTGGAGAAAAATTCCGGTTCGTTGGTCTGAAGGTTGAGGCGGTAGATATGAATGTTTTCAATCATGCCAGCGGCTTTAAAAGAATTGAGTTGTTCGCTTTCGGTTTCGGGGTCATCAAAGGTGAGACCGGCAACACTACTAAAACTAATGATATCGGAATAGGTGCTTAACTGACTGACCAGTTCACCTTTATGGCGGCGAAGGTCAATATAAGTTGATGAGGCGACCGACGCAATTAAAGAGACTGCCGATATTGCCATCACTGCACCGATAAGCGCTTGTTTGACAGAATTTGACTTGTTATTAAACGTCGGCATTAACCCGAGATCACCTTATAGCTTGTTGTCTGTTGTCGTTGTTTGGTTATGCTGTTTGTCATTAGCGCAATTGTTGCAACGTTTCTTGGATCATAGCCACAACGCTTCTTTGATAATATGTCCAATCACGTAAATAGGCAAATTTTGATAAGGTTTCGTAGACTTTAAATTTGTAGGGGGGCTCTGTGGTGAAGGATTCACCACAGATTGTTCACTTGGTTGGTAGGTTGATGTTACAGGTGGATACCGCGCATCACCTGTGAAATGGCGATTTGCTCGCTGGTCATTTCTTCAGGTTTCGCCGCTGGTTGTCCGTCTTTACCCTTCGCTGCGGCATTAGAATCTTTAAACAAGCGGAAGGTAAAGTTAAACAGTATTTCGGTCGGTTTAGGGGCGACGGCATACAAAACGTTAATAAAGGTGCCCAATCGGGTGGCAACCCGTTTTGGTCGGTCAATAATCGCTTTAGCAATCAACTCTACGGCCTGATCCGGGTTTAAGGTCGGAAAGTAGTCGTAGATTTTGGTGGGGGCAATCATTGGTGTTTTTACCAGCGGCATATTAATGGTGGTAAAACTCACGCCAGTGTCAGAATATTCTGCTGCGGCACAACGGGTAAACGCTTCGAGCGCCGATTTTGACGCGACATAAGCTGAAAATCGCGGCGCGTTGGTCAGCACACCAATAGAAGAGATATTGATGATTTGGCCATGACGTTTGGCGGTCATACCCGGTAAGAAGCCCATGATCAGTTTTAGACAACCAAAATAGTTGAGTTGCATACAACGCTCATAATCATGAAAACGATCCACTGAGTGCTCTACAGAGCGGCGGATAGAACGACCAGCATTATTGAGCAAAATATCAATGGGTCCGTGATTGGCCAACACGGTTTTCACCAGTTGGTCACAGGATTCATTGTCAGATAAATCGGCGGTGTAGTAAAAGGCGGTGCCGCCCTGTTCTTCAATCAGCTGTTGGGTTTCTTTTAAGCCGTCTTCTTTGCGTGCCACTAAAATCAATTTGGCTTTGGTTTTACCCAGTCTTAATGCGGTGGCTAGACCGATACCTGAGGTCGCGCCGGTGATCAACACAAATTTGTTTTTGACCGAACCGCCAAGGGTTTTGTCAATAAACAAGTCTGGATCAAGATTACGCTCCCAAAAATCCCATAACACTGGGGCGTAGTCGGCAAGGCGAGGGACCTTAATCGTTGAGTCTGCCAATGCTTTAACGGCATCACGGTTATCGAATTGGGTTGGGTAGTCGATAAACTCAAGCACTTCTTCTGGAATTTTCAAATCATTCAAGATGGCTTTTTTAATCCGCAAAATCGGTGGCAATGACAGCATCATGTTGCGGATATAAGCAGGAATAAAACCAAACATTTTGGTATTGATGCGTAACGCCATTTTTGGCGCGTGCCCTGCTTCGGCAAAAATATTCAATACTTCGCCGATACGGTTGGGTTTGGCATCGGTCAGGTGGAAGCACTGGCCATCGAGGTCGGGTTTGTGACTGATGTGATCCATCGCATTAACCACGTAATCTACCGGCACAATGTTCATGTAGCCGCCTTCAAGACCAATGGTAGGCATCCATGGTGGCAATTTGTTGCGGAATTTTTGAATCATCTTAAAGAAGTAATAAGGGCCGTCAATCTTGTCGATTTCGCCTGTTTTAGAGTGACCCACCACCATTCCTGGGCGATAAATACGATAAGGAATTTTGCATAGCTGGCGAACCAAACCTTCAGAATGATGTTTGGTGTTGAAGTAAGGGTTTTTGAGGCCCTGGGCTTCTTCAAACATATCTTCACGAAAGACGCCTTGATACAAACCGGCGGCGGCAATAGAGCTGACCATTTCGAAGCAACCCGCGTCGATGGCGGTGGCGCAGCTGATAGCGTGACGGGTACCATCGATATTGGCTTGCTGTTGCTCTTCAGCCGGGGCGGATAAATCGTAGATCGCGGCGAGGTGGTAAAAGTGATCAACTTTGCCTTTTAACTCTGCCAACTGTGCTTCATCGAGTCCCATATAAGGTTTGGTGATATCACCAATCACTGGTTTGATCCGAGTGCCTTTATCACCTTCTTCAGTGCCATATATGGCTTGCAGTGCGGTGATTTTGGCCAGCGATTGTTCTCTGACGAGAACATGAATATCGCCTTCTCGTTGTAATAATTTTTTAATCAGGAATTTGCCGATGAAACCCGTGCCACCCGTAACGAAGTACCCCATGAATAACCTCTTTATTTTAATGTATTGTCCAATATTGCCTTAAAGGATAGTGGACTTCTTAGGCTAGTGGAAAAAATAATTATTTTTTGCAGATAGCCCTATCATAGTTGAAAATAGTTGGACGCAATCGCTGATTTATTTTTTTCAGCTAGGTGACCTATTACACACACAGTAACATAAAACTTTAGAATGGTTACTCTAAAGATGCATAAGTGGGCATAAATGCTCCGACGACGAGGTAGCCAATATTCTTTTGGGCTTTAGGGAGACCTTTCTAATTTATCTTTGTAAAGTGAGCGCAGAAATTGATTAATTGCCTTGGAGAAATACGATGTCTAAATTAGATATGATTAAAGAGAAGTTCGATGTAGCTGAAGATGTAGCGCGCAAAATTTGGTTAGCAGGTTTAGGTGCTTATGGTAAAAGTATCGACAATGTGCAGGGTCAGGTAGATAAAGTCAACACTGACTCTAACCGAGTATTCAACGAATTGGTCGCCAAAGGCGAACAGCTTGAAGGTGAAGCCAAAGATAAAATTAAAGAAAAAACGTCGGTAGATAAACGTGTAGCAGAGGTTCGTAAAAAGTTGGGTCTGGACAGAGCAGAAGAGAGCAACAAAATCGAAGCGTTATCACAAAAAATTGATGACCTGACTGAAATCGTCGCCAAACTGGCTAAGTAATACCTTAAGCAATACCTTAAGTAACACTACACGTAAAAATGCACCGACTGGAGAAACACAATGACAGCAACTGATAAAGCAACTGATAAAGTAGGTAAATTTGCCCGTAACGTTTGGTTAGCCGGACTGGGCGCTTATGGTCGCAGCACTGAGACTATCACCAAACAACTCGACAAGACTTACGAAGAGTCTAACCAGTTGTTTAATGAACTGGTCAGCAAAGGCAGTGAAATTCAGGCGACCATCGATGAGAAAATCAAAGATAACGTATTCGAACGTAAAGTTGACGAAGTGCGTGAAAAATTGGGTTTAAACCAGAGTGTATCTGAGCAACAAATTGATGAATTGACCGCCAAAGTGGATGTGTTAACAACGATTGTGATGACACTGGCCGAAAAAAAGTTGGCGGTACAGCAAACCCAAACTCAAACCCAGGCGCCAAGCGCTGAGCCTAAAGTGGCGGCTAAAAGCGAAGAAAAGGTTGAAAAAACCACAGCCGGGCGCAACCGTAAAACCAGTAAAGCGGGTGAAGCGAGCTAATCAAAACTGTTCCCTTGCCATGGTATGGCGAGGGGGACGACCAATCCCTGCACGTCCTTTGGGCCATTTTTCCCATTTCTCCAATACTTTTGCTCGACAAGCGGTTTTAGATACTGACTGTTACAAATTACACTTTGATAACAAATTCATTACTATTCAATGACTTAAGCCAAAGACTGTAAATAAAACCAAATAAAATAGTATTTTAATCTCGCTCATTGACTAAAAGAGCATTACAATGCGCCGCATTAATATTCAACTCGATGACAGTACTGTTGTATTGGTTGTACTGGCTGTTGACGGTTGAGCACTGTGTTTTGCTTAGGCTTGGCACATTGTTATTGGGAAATAGTCTGGGAATTGGTAAATGAAAAAGCACGTTTTGTTAGTTGATGACAACGATAAAGTTCGGGCGTTACTAAAGTCTTTAATTGAATTGGCCGGTTACAAGGTGATCGAAGCTCGTGATGGGCTGGATGGTTTGACTAAAGCGAAAACCATGGCATTTGATTTGTTTGTTGTTGATTATCGTATGCCGGTGATGGATGGCATTACTTTGATTAAGGGATTAAAAGAAATACCGATGTATCAGGTGACGCCAATGATTTTGGTCACCACCGATGACAGCCATGAGTTTAGTGCTAAAGTGGCCCAAATTGACGACCTTGAAGTGCTTCATAAGCCCGTCGGGCAAAATCAGTTGCTGAACTTGTTGGCGCAATTGACCGAAGTAGAGTCGGCTGAAGAAGCGGCTTAAGCCTTCTAGAGCTAATCCTCAAAGCTAAACCTCAAGGAAATGTCATTAAATGATTTCCACCAGCCCGTTATTTTGTATAATGGGCTTTTTTATTGACTCAATAAAAACCTGGCGTGATTTGGGATTTTTGTTGGACCTTATTATAAATGCAAAATGGATCAGAAATGGATCAGAATAACCTGACAACAATCATCGAGAAAATTAAGAATAGTATTCAGACAGTACCCGATTATCCTAAAAAAGGGATTATGTTCAGGGATGTCACCAGTTTGATGCAAGATGGCGAAGCTTTCGCTCAAGTGATTGAGTTGTTAAAAATGCAGTATAGTGGCAAAGGCATCACCACCATTGTTGGTACCGAAGCCCGTGGTTTTATCTTTGGTGCACCATTGGCTTATGCCATGGGCATATCATTTATACCTGCAAGAAAACCGGGTAAATTACCCCGTGAAGTATTATCTCAAGATTACGATTTGGAATATGGCACCGATACTTTGCAAATTCACGTTGATGCCGTTAAAGCGGGTGACGTGGTATTGTTGGTAGATGATTTGTTGGCGACGGGCGGCACTATGGACGCCACTGCGCAGCTGGTTCGCCGTTCAGGTGGTACTGTTTATGCTGCGGCTTTTGTGGTTTCATTACCTGAGTTGGGTGGTGAAGAGCGTCTGGCCAAATTAGATGTTGATGTGAGTACTTTGGTGTCGTTTGAAGGCGAATAAAACGTGAATTATCAGGTTCTGGCAAGAAAGTGGAGACCAACCAGTTTCCCTGAGTTGGTTGGTCAAGCGCATGTAAAAAGCACCTTGATCAATGCGCTAACGCTGGGACGTTTGCATCATGCCTATTTATTTACCGGTACTCGTGGTGTCGGTAAAACCACCATTGCCAGAATCTTCGCTAAGAGCCTCAATTGTGAGCAGGGCGTTACCGCGCATCCGTGTGGTCAGTGTGATGCTTGCCAAAGTATTGAGCAAGGCCGCTTTGTTGATTTGATTGAAGTGGATGCCGCATCAAGAACCAAGGTCGAAGATACCCGAGAAATTCTTGATAATGTCTCATATCTGCCGACGCAAGGGCGTTTTAAAGTCTATCTGATTGATGAAGTGCACATGCTGTCGCGACATAGCTTTAATGCTTTGCTGAAGACCCTTGAAGAACCCCCTGAACATGTTAAATTTTTGCTGGCGACCACCGAACCGCAAAAGTTACCTGTGACGATTTTGTCACGTTGCTTGCAGTTTAATCTCAAAGCGCTATCACGCAGCGAAATTGCTCATCACCTAGAACATATCCTCAGTGCAGAAACCATCAGTTTTGATCAAGACTCACTTAAATTGTTGGCCAAAGCGGCTGATGGTAGTTTACGTGATGCATTGAGTTTGACCGATCAGGCAATTGCCCAGGCTAACGGTGGTTTGAATAAATCTGATGTCGAGCAAATGCTTGGCACCATTGATAAGCAATGGAGCCTTAAATTACTGGCGCATATTGTCAATAACGATGCAACGCAAGCGATGGCCACAGTCACTGAAATTGCTCAATTTATGCCAAATTATGTGACTTTATTGGATGACTTGTTAGGACTGTTCCATTTGGCTGCCATGACTCAGCTGGTACCAAAGGTTGCGCAAATTGATGAAAGCCAAAGTGCTTTTGTTGTTCGCTTGGCCCAAAAGCTGAGTAAACAAGATGTGCAGTTGTACTATCAGTTATTGCTCAATGGCAAAAAAGATTTAGCTTATGCACCAGACCCGCGTATGGGCTTTGAAATGGTGTTATTACGCTTACTGGCGTTTAACCCGCTGCCTGTTAGTGAGCAGCCAACGGTAAGCCAAGTCGCTGCTGAGCCTAATGATTTATTGCCCATATCGCCCATATCAGCCGAGTCAGAGCTGGCAAAAAAAAAACTTTTAACTAAGCCTGAAACTAAGCCTGAAGCTAAGCTAGCAACAAACCCAGCTGAGCCTATTGTATCTAAGCCAGTTAATCCAGTTAATCCAGCTAAGCCTGATGTATCTAAGCCTGCTCAACCAATCGTTGAGCAACAGGTGCAAAAACCTGAACGACAGCCTACACCGCAACTTACACCTCAACTTATACCTCAGCTTACACCTCAACCACAGTCCCAACCAACCATAACAAGCCAAACACCTGCTCTGGTGGCCGATAGTGAAGAGACCTTAGCCACTTTGGCATTGCAGCAAGATTCGGTGTTACAACTGGCTGACGGACTGGGTTTTAATCCGGTAGAATCGACAAAGCCAACCGTTGAAGCACAGCCAACTCCAATCCCAACCTCAACAGCAGCCCCAAGCCCAGCTGAGCCACAATTTGTACCGATGGATGACTACCCTGGTGACATTAGTTTTAGCGCTGATGATGACGATGATACCGCTAGTTATAGTTTTCAGGAGGCTGATTATGGCGATTTCAACAATGCGCAGACAGCTCAACTATCACCACCAGCCCCACCTGCCCAGCTGAAACCTTCGGTGATAAAACCAGTTGCATCACCGAGTGATGAAAGTTTTGAAGATCCGGTGGCGGCGATTTTGGCCAACCGTAATCTGGCGCTAGACAATAGGTTTCAGGTGAAAACAGATGCGGATTCTGCACCTGAACCTACCCCGGTGTTTACCCCTGCCTCTTTGCCCAAATCACGCCCTGCTAAACCCGAATCAGCTGAAAAGCCAGCTAAGCTTGAAAATAACCCAGCCAAACCAGCGCCAATGGTGGCTGAGCCATTAACCAAGCCAGAAATTGATTTGTTTAGCCAACCGGTGGCTGAGGTTGCGGTTGAGTCTACGCCCAAGCCTGTAGTTGAAACGGTTAAAACAGTTGATACGGTTGCACCGGTTGAAATCATCGCTGAGCCCGCTGAAGCTGTGGTCACCAACGTTGAGCCAGCAAAGCCAGAAAGAGTCAATGAATCGGGTATTCCACGCTGGTCTGCTGAGGTTGACGAATGGGCAGCATTGATCGAAAAGATGCAACTTGGCGGTAGAGAGCGCATTATTGCAGTGCATTCGGTTTACAAAAATGAAGATAAAGTCATCACTTTGCTGGTGGCCAATGCGCAGAAGCATTTGGCCAGTGAAGGGGTGCATGGTCAGTTACTTAAGGCACTGATTCGGGTGCTGAATCAAATGGTTGAGCTAGCGTTTGAATATACTCAAGAATTGTTGCAAACCCCGTTTGTTATTCAGCAAGATATCGATGCCCGGCGTTTGGTGTATGCCAAGCAAATGGTTTATCAAGACTCTGTGGTGATAGGATTACAACAGCGGTTAGCTGCCCAGGTGGATGACAGCTCTATAGTGCCAGTTGATTGAACAGCGTAATTATCTTTTGCACCATAACTGCGTTATTTTCGTACTCAAACAGTTGCATATGACCTATATGCGCCTGTTTTCCGTGCGAAAAGGCCTTGTTCTGAAGCAAAATCTAGTCACGCTGAACAACCATTATCATTCGTTTATAACGAAACCTTCTCGCTTTTAACCGCTGCCATCTCATCAACAACCTCAGTTGCTATCTCTCCTACGATGGCCTTAACCGCGTTGAGCGCCTCATCGTAATCAGGTTCATGGGATAACTCGGCCACAACCTGCTTGTAGGTGATGATGCCTTGTGGGTCTACCACAAACAAGGCTCGGGCAAGTAATCCCATATCTTTTATCAGTAGACCGTAATTATGGCCAAAATTGTGCCATACTGCATCTGACAGCAGTTTATGTTGGTCGATTTGTTCATCGCTGGCAAAACGTTTTTGGGCAAATGGGGTATCGGTGCTGATGGTTAAAATCACTACCGTATTGGGCAGCTTGGCCACTTCATCATTAAACCGTTTGGCCTGCAATGAACCGACACCAGTGTCGATGCTCGGCACTACGCTTAACAGCACAGTCTTACCGGCAAAGTCGGTCAATTCTACGGCTTGAAAACGTTCGTTGACGAGCTTAAAAGCGGGCGCTGGTTGACCGATATTGACCGTAGAGCCTAATAAAACCACATTCTTGTTGCCAATAGAGACTATATCTGTTGAAAAGGGCAAGTTTTTACTATCTGTGGTTGAATACGCTGGCTGGAGTATGTTAAAAAAGATTAAAAATGCAGTGAATAAACGTCTATAAATCATAAATTTCTCAATCAATTCTGTTTTTATGTATATACTAAATAGTGAGGGTCAAGGATCTAATGAATTGCTTGCAGAGTAAAGAAAAAGTAAAGAATAATCGAAAGAAAAAATTGCTTAAACACCTTTTAGACCTGTAAAGGGGTTTGAGCAACCATTTAACCCACAACTACCTCTATGAGGTTGATAAGAGTACATATAATGCCTACACCCGTATTGATATGTGATGATTCAAATTTGGCGCGAAAACAGATGGCTCGTTGTCTGCCAGAAGATTGGGATGTAGAAGTCAATTTTGCTGAAAATGGCCAGCAGGCGATAGAAGTTATCGAGATGGGCCAAGTTGATGTTTTGTTTCTTGATTTAAATATGCCAGTGATGGATGGCTACCAAGTATTAGAAGCCATTCAAAAACGTGAATTACCCACTTTGACCATTGTTGTTTCCGGAGATATCCAACCAGCAGCCCATGCCCGAGTAATGAGTCTAGGTGCGATAGATTTTATTCGCAAACCCATCGACCGAGAAAAACTGGCCGAAATTCTTGATAAATATGGTGTTAAGTCCGATAAAAAGCTGGCGGCCCTTAAAGCCGCCAAAATTGAAGATACCCTTGATGCCAATCTACGAGATGTTATTCAGGAATTGACCAATGTGGCCATGGGTCAAGCGGGTGATTTACTGGCACGGTTATTAAACGTGTTTGTTGAGTTACCCATTCCCAATGTCAATGTGATGGAAGTCAGTGAATTGCATATGGCGTTGCAATCTATTGAATCTAATCGGGCGACTTCTGGGGTTTGTCAGGGGTTTATTGGCAGTGGGGTGGCAGGCGAAGCTTTGCTGATCCTTAATGATTCCAGCTTTAAAGATATTGCTGCATTGCTCAATTACCAAGGTGATTTAAGTGATGATATCCAGCTTGAGTTATTGATGGATGTTGGCAATATCCTGATTGGGGCGATATTAAAAGGGTTGTCGATACAACTGGATATGCCCTTTAGTCAGGGACATCCGATGGTGTTGGGCCAGCATTGTAATGTGTCTGAGTTGATAAGCGCCAATGTTGGAAACTGGAAGCGGACCCTGACCATAGAAATTAGTTATGGTATTGAGAATTATGATATTTCCTGTGACCTGTTGTTGGTATTTACTGAAGATTCAATTAATACCTTAAAGTACAAAGTAAACTATTTGTTGGATGACTAAGGCTATGAGTGAAATGCAATCTCAAATGAGTGAGATCCATTGGATGATGGACATGTTTCAAACCGTTGATGTCGGTTTGGTGGTATTGGATCGACAGTATAATGTTCAGATATTTAATGGTTTTATGGAGAACCATAGTGGCTATACTCCAAGTAGGGCAAAAGATGCGCTGATTTTTGAGTTGTTTCCTGAGCTCGATGAAGAGTGGTTTCGGCATAAAGCGGAGCCAGTATTTTTATTAAAAAACCGCGCTTTTACCATATGGGAGCAACGGAACTACATTTTTAAATTCAGAAATTACCGTCCGATCACCAGCTCTGCGAATTTTATGTATCAAAACTCTACTTTTATCCCACTGTCTGATGTCAGGGGAGAAGTAAAACATATTTGTATTATTGTCTATGACGTTACTGATGTGGCGATGAATCGCCTAGAATTACAAACGGTTAACGGTGAATTGAAACGTTTAAGCCGTACTGATCGTCTAACAGATTTGAATAACCGGGGTTATTGGGAAGAATGTTTACGCCAAGAGTTCAACCGTTTACAACGTAGTATCGTAAAAGTCAGCACATTATTGATGTTTGATATTGACCATTTCAAACGGGTTAATGATGGTTATGGCCATGCAGCGGGCGATTTGGCGATTCAGCATTGCGCCAATGTCCTCAAAGGCAATTTGCGTGATACCGACATTGCCGGGCGTTATGGCGGTGAAGAATTTGTGGTGGTGTTGATGGATACCACGGCGGTTGAATCGATGATTTTTGCCGAGCGTATTCGCAAGGCGTTGGAGAGTTCTTTTGTTAAATACGAAGATATTGTAATTAAATTTACCGTCAGTCTCGGGATTGCTGAGTTTTCTAACGACTTCAGCAATCATACTAAATGGATCGCTGCCTCAGATACCGCGCTGTATGCTTCCAAAGAAAATGGTCGCAATCAAACCACAATTTATGATTCGTCAATGGAGCATACGATTAATCAGTAAAGCACCCTATGGTGCTTCTCAATTCTCAAGCCGCTTTATCATCAAATAGGCAGTCCAAAACGGAATATTTACGTAATTCGTTGGCGGCTGCCCCACAATCAAGCACTTTTTCACTCAAACTTTCAATATCGCTACAACTTTCAAGTAACTGATGCCATTGCGCCAATTGGGGGTGTTTGGGGTCTTGTTGCTGTTTGCTGTAAAGGTTTTGCCAAACTTCATCAATGAGTTCTGGTTGGCGTTTTAATTTACTTAAAGCGCTTTGGTGCGCCCGAAGGCGGATAAAATCTTGGTTGCCCGGTTCTTGAGGCTCGGAATGATATTGGTGTGAATTCACTCGTCGTTTGAGCGAGCGGTTCTTTAGGTGTCGATGTGGGGCTTGGCGGTAAGTTGGCATCTCAAATTGTCCTTGGGATATCAGTATTGCCGGAAGTTACCTAACAGTGTATCACAAGATAAAATGCCCCGCTAGCGAGAGGTTTGCTTGTAGATAGGGTGTCAGCGGGGCCTTTTATTGATTTTTGGCTGCGCCATGCGCCCGCTTGTGTGAAAAGTCTAATTCACTGTAGGATGTGGTAGAGCCTTAGGCGAAACCCATCAGAATTTGTGAATAAACCGCGATAGTATGCTGCTATCGTAAACAAATGATGGGTTTCGCTGTAGCGACAGCCCGGTCCTCTCTACACCATCCTACGATAGTTTTCACACAGTCTCGCATACCATTGATGGAATGTCTTAAAGCGCAGAATAAGCAATGCCCCATTGGGCCAAGTAATAGGTTGATAATATCACCGCCTGAGCAGCCACAAAGGGTAATTTGAATTTGTTTAGTGCCAGGCTGGCATCAGAGACCATAAAGATCAGCGCGCCGATAAACGCAGCTAAGGCGTAATTTGAGCTTGTTTCAAGATAAACCGCAAGACTGAGAAAAGCCATCATCACAATCGCTGATATGTAGATCAGCACCGGGGCTTTTAATTTATCTAGGCCTGACCACAGATAAGCGTAAAACGCCAGTGCAGGTATACATAACCAAGGTAGTGTGTGCCAAGGTAGTGGAGTAGTGAGTAGGGTGGTGAGTTGCTGATAAAAAGCCACGCAATAGAGGATGTGGGCAACTAAAAAACTGAGTAAGCCAGCAATAAACTGTTGTTGACGTAACATCAAAAAACAATCTCCGGCCATAGAAAAAACCAGCCCAGCGATAATGATTTGCTGATAGTTGTTGTTTGGGCCTAGCGCAAGCACCGCAAAAATAATGATTAAAATGGTCAGTGGTTTAAGGGTATAAATGGCCGGATAATGGTGTTTATATTCACAATAGATATGAGCACACCCAGTGAGGGTGGATAGTAGTAATAAGCCAATAAGCATAGTCGGTTTTCTGAAGTTATTTGTGGCCGGATTATAGCATTGCAGTGGCTTTAATATAAATAGCTTGCGTATAACCAAAAATCAGGCACCGGCCAAAACTGGTTAACAAATGACTTCGTTCATTGCGACTACCACAGAGTCACAGAGGACGCAGAGGCAACGCAGAGGAAGAAAAAAGCATTCTTGGCGTCCAATACTTTGGTGAATCGACATTTCAATTTTTACCTTAAATGATGATATGTGATCAGAACCAAAAATCCTAAAATCACGTTCCATTCGCACCGCGAATTGAGCGTGATTTTATTCGCCACCTGGTTTTTCTCGTAACGGACAATAGCTGGTTTTGCTCACCACATTATGTTCATTAAGGTGTTCGAGTTTGACATCGAAACCCCACAGGCGGTGTAAGTGTCTTAATACATCGTCAAAGCCTTCGGCCAACGGTACTCTGTCTTGTGGTACGTAGCGCAACGTTAACGAGCGGTCTCCGGTGGTATCAACATCATATACTTGGATGTTGGGTTCGAGGTTACTGAGGTTATATTGCGCCGACAGATGTTCCCTGATTTTGATATAACCCTCTGCGTCGTGGATCGCCGAAATTTCGAGGTGGGTATTTTTATCATTGTCAAGAATCGAGAATAGACGAAAGTCTCGCATCAGTTTCGGTGATAAAAATTGCGAGATAAAACTCTCGTCCTTGAAATTGGCCATGGCAAAATGTACCGTATCCAACCAGTTTGAACCCGCTATCTCCGGGAACCATTCTTGGTCTTCTTCTGTGGGATTTTCACATATCCGGCGAATATCAATAAACATGTTAAAACCCAAGGCATAGGGGTTGATACCACTGTAATAAGGGCTGTTGTATGGCGGTTGGTAGACCACATTGGTATGGCTGTGTAAAAAACCCATAATGAAGTTTTCAGTGACTAGGCCATCATCATACAAGTGGTTAAGAATGGTGTAGTGCCAAAATGTAGCCCATCCCTCATTCATCACCTGAGTCTGTTTTTGCGGATAAAAATATTGCGATATCTTGCGCACAATTCGCACTACTTCCCGTTGCCAAGGTTTCAGTAGTGGTGCATTTTTTTCAATAAAATAAAGAATGTTCTCTTGCGGTTCTGTTGGAAAACGCTTTTCTTTGTGTTTCTTTTCTTCTTCGCTGACGGGAATAGTTCGCCACAATTCATTGACCTGTGACTGGAGGTAATCTGCTCTTTCTTCCTGACGTTTTTGCTCTTCAAATAACGATATTTTCTGTGGCCGTTTATAACGGTCAACGCCGTAGTTCATCAATGCATGACAAGAGTCAATCAGGTTTTCGACCTCATCAATACCATGACGCTCTTCGCAATTGGCGATGTAGTTTTTGGCAAACAGCAAATAATCGACAATAGAACCAGCATCAGTCCAGGTTTTGAATAGATAATTGCCCTTGAAAAAGGAGTTGTGGCCATAGCAGGCGTGGGCGATCACCAAAGCTTGCATGGTGATGGTATTTTCTTCCATCAAATAGGCGATACAGGGATCTGAATTGATCACGATTTCATAGGCTAGCCCCATCTGACCGCGTTTGTAATCTTGCTCGGTTTGGATAAACTTTTTGCCATAAGACCAGTGGGTGTAACCCAGTGGCATACCGACGCTGGAGTAGGCATCCATCATTTGCTCGGCAGTGATCACTTCTATTTGGTTAGGATAAGCGTCGATGCGATAGTAATCGGCAACGCGCTTAATTTCGACATGATATTGTTCCAGCAACTCAAAGGTCCAGTCAGGTCCATCGGACAATCGCTCGGTTTTGGTCTCTTGTGTCATATACTAAGCCGCCTGTTTTTTGAATAACTCTCTGAACACCGGGTAGATATCCTGGGCATCACGAATATGTTGCAAAGCAAAGTTATCAAAATAGCCAGCAATACGTTCATATTCACGCCACAGGCTCTGGTGGGAGCGTTTGGTGATCTCGATATAAGAATAATAACGGACCATCGGAAGGATGTTTTCGGTCAGTAATTTGGTGCATTTAGGTGAATCATCCGCCCAGTTATCACCATCGGATGCTTGGGCGGCATAAATATTCCATTGTGCCGGATCATAGCGCTTTTTGATGATGTCATCCATCATATGTAGTGCACTGGATACTATGGTGCCACCAGTTTCTTGAGAGTAGAAGAACTCTTGCTCATCGACCTCTTTGGCCTGAGTGTGGTGGCGAATATAAACGACTTCAATGTTTTTATAGGTTCGAGTTAAAAACAAATAAAGCAAAATATAAAATCGTTTGGCCACTTCTTTGGTCGCTTGATCCATTGAACCAGACACATCCATCAGGCAAAACATCACTGCTTTGGTGGTGGGGACTGGTCGTTTTTCATAGTTGCGGAAGCGTAAATCGAAGGTGTCAATGAAGGGCACTGAGCGAATCTTGCGCTCAAGTTCTTCAATCTGGAGGTTCAGTGCGTGAATACGGCTGGTATCGTCACTGGATTGCTGTTCTAGTTCTGCCAACTCGTCTTTGGCGATTTTTAAGCGTCGTTTTTTATCCCCCGTCATCGCGAGCCGTCGGGCCAGAGACCCTTTTAATGACCGCACGATATCAATATTACTGGGGATACCCTCGGCACAAAAACCTGAACGAGTGGTTTTATACTCGACGATTTTATCCAGTACGGTATTTTTTAAGTTGGGTAACTCTAAATCTTCAAATAATAAGTCAAGATACTCATCTTTGGAGATTGAAAAGACAAAATCATCTTGTCCTTCGCCATCTTTACTGGCATCACCTTCACCAGAGCCACCTTTGCCACCACCCTGAGGGCGTTTGACTTTATCGCCAGCAATAAACTGATCGTTGCCCGGATGAACGCGATCGCGCTTACCACCTTGACCGTGATGAAAAAATGGTTCTGATATATCCCTTGAAGGGATCGTCACACTCTCGCCACTATCTATGTCAGTGACACTTCGTTTACTAATGGCATCGGTCACAGCCCGTTTTATTTGCGCTTTGTAGCGACGAATAAAACGCTGCCGGTTTACCGTACTTTTGTTCTTGCCATTGAGACGGCGATCAATAAAATGCGCCATACACTCTCCGAATTCATTTCCTGAAGCTTTACGTCTGTGCCAGCATTGCCTGTTTATAGGGTGATATAAATAGTGGCAATGCTTTTACCTGAGTCTTCCTATTGCGATTTACGTACGCGCAAGTACCATTCCGACAGCAGGCGAACCTGTTTGCGGGTATAGCCTTTTTCCATCATCCGATTGACAAAATCATCGTGTTTTTGTTGATCATCCTGAGATGTTTTGGCGTTAAAGGAAATGACAGGCAGTAATTCCTCAGTATTTGAGAACATTTTCTTCTCAATCACCGTTCGTAATTTCTCGTAGCTGGTCCATGTTGGATTTTTACCCGCATTATTGGCTCTGGCCCTGAGCACAAAATTGACAATTTCATTCCTGAAATCTTTGGGGTTGCTGATGCCAGCGGGTTTTTCGATTTTCTCAAGTTCGTTATTCAATGCTTCGCGGTCAAATAATTGGCCAGTATCTGGATCACGATACTCCTGATCTTGAATCCAAAAATCGGCGTAAGTGACATAACGGTCAAAAATATTCTGGCCATATTCTGAATAAGATTCGAGATAAGCGGTTTGGATTTCTTTGCCGATAAACTCAATATAACGAGGGGTAAGGAAACCTTTGAGCAATTCCATGTAGCGTTCATGGACATCCTGTGGGAATTGCTCTTTTTCAATTTGTTGTTCGAGTACGTAAAATAAGTGAACTGGATTGGCTGCAACCTCGACCTGGTCGAAGTTAAATACCTTGGCGAGAATCTTAAAAGCAAAGCGGGTAGATAACCCGTTCATGCCCTCATCGACACCAGCATAATCACGGTACTCCTGATGAGATTTGGCTTTTGGATCGGTATCCTTAAGGCTTTCACCGTCATAAACCCGCATTTTTGAATAAATACTGGAATTGTCTGGATCTTTTAAGCGTGATAACACCGAAAACTGTGCCATCAAGTCTAGTGTATCCGGGGCGCAAGGGGCTTCGGACAGCTCACTGTTGGCGAGTAACTTCTGGTAGATTTTCTTTTCTTCGGAGATTCGTAAGCAATAAGGCACCTTAACGATGTAAACCCGGTCGAGGAAAGCCTCATTGTTTTTGTTATTTCTGAATGTCTGCCACTCTGATTCGTTAGAGTGAGCGAGAATAACACCTTCAAATGGCAGTGCAGATAACCCTTCGGTGCCGTTATAATTGCCTTCCTGAGTCGCGGTGAGTAGCGGGTGGAGGACTTTAATTGGCGCTTTAAACATTTCGACAAAT
Organism: Phenylobacterium sp.; assembly: GCA_047617105.1. Classification (GTDB taxonomy): domain Bacteria; phylum Pseudomonadota; class Gammaproteobacteria; order Enterobacterales; family Alteromonadaceae; genus JABSOG01. Next base: position 22,369 of record JBLGCB010000014.1, read on the forward strand.
TCCATCAGGCCCTGATTGGCCAGACACAATGAACCGGAATAGCTGTAGGCATCAGGGTCATTTTGGGCAAAATGCTCTAGTTGACGAATATCAACTTTGCCGACCAATGCCGAAATATCTTGGTTATTTTCATCACCAGGTTCGGTTTTGGCGATGGCTATCTGGTTAAGAATCGAAGGGTTCTTTTTCACGATTTTGAATTTGCTGATATCACCACCAAACTCATTTAACCGCTTGGCGGCCCATGGTGACATGATATTTTTGAGGTATCGCTTGGGAATATTATATTCTTGTTCAAGCAAATTAGCGTCTTCATCCGGATCAAACAGGCAAAAGGGATGATCATTGAGCGGGGAACCCTTAATGCAATAAATCGGCATGGCTTGCATTAATGCTTTTAGTTTTTCGGCCAGCGATGATTTACCACCACCAACAGGACCGAGTAAATAGAGAATTTGTTTCTTTTCTTCTAACCCTTGGGCGGCATGTTTGAGGTAGGAAACAATTTGTTCAATGGCTTCTTCCATCCCGTAAAAATCTTTGAATTCGGGGTAACGGGCGATAACTCGGTTAGAAAAGATTCGACTCAGGCGTGCATCTTGTGAGGTATCACACATTTCTGGCTCGCCGATAGCCATCAACAACCTTTCTGGTGCGCTGATGTAGGCTTCTCGGTCATTTTTACAAATTTCGAGAAATTCATGCAAGCTATACTCTTCTTCTTGAGCCAGTTCGTAACGCTGCTTGTAATGGTCAAAAATACTCATTGTCACCTCCAAAATACCGGGGAAAAAGACGGAAAAAAATAAAAAACAGCTAAATCAACGATAAAATCAGACCCACTGCTTTCGTTGGAGAATAAAATGACTTCCCTCAAAATAAAGCCTAGTAAGGTATTGGCAAAATTGCGAGCATAGCCTTGTTTTTTTAGCATTTTTTTTGTCTTTACGATCAGAAAAATGTTTCGTTACATTGGCTGGAATAATAAATGAAAATTGTTGAACAAGGCATGTTCACCACTTTTAATCGGGATGTTGTCTGGTGAGGTATGATGTTTTCGGCGGTTGCTAGTCTGGATAAAAAAAACGGCCAGCTAACAAAATGTTAGCTGGCCGTTTGTGTATTTACTGATGCCCGACAGGACAAGAATTAAGCAGCAAAGTTTGCGCTGGCAAATTCCCAGTTGATCAATTCCCAAACGCCTGCCAGATAAGCTGGACGAGCATTACGGTAATCAACGTAGTAAGCATGTTCCCACAAATCAACTGTCAATACAGCTGTTACGCTTTCGTCTTGTATTGGCGTTGCCGCATTTGAGGTGTTAACGATTTCTAAGTCACCATTAGAGTTTTTAACTAACCAAGTCCAGCTTGAACCAAAGTTGTTAACCGCTTTGTCATTAAAAGCGGCTTTAAAGTCAGCAAATGACCCCCAAGTAGCCGTGATGGCATTAGCCAATGCGCCAGTTGGTTCGCCGCCGCCATTTGGGCTTAAGCAGTTCCAGTAGAAAGTGTGGTTCCATACTTGAGCTGCATTATTAAATACACCACCTTCGGTTGAACGGATCAGCTCTTCAAGAGACTTATCTGCCATCGGCGTACCTTCAACTAATCCATTTAGTTTAGCAATATAAGTTGCGTGGTGCTTTCCGTGGTGATAATCAAGGGTTTCAGCTGAAATATGAGGTGCTAATGCATCTTTGTTAAAAGGTAGTGCTGGTAATTCAAATGCCATGATCTTTCTCCGGTGGCTTGTTTGTTCGTGGATAAGTGATAAAATACCCGACTAAATCAGTCAAGTTTTCCCATCACCCAGAAAACTTGAGGCTAGTATAGTTTACAAAGTTAATTAGCGTCAACATTTTATATAAACTTATTACTTTATTTATTAAGTTATATTAAACTGGCGGTGGTTTTAAAACGAGGCTTGGCATTTTAAGTCGTTGAGTCTCATAAAGACAGAAAGACATCCGAGGAAACATAATGGATACAATTGAGAAAATCAAACAGCAGATTGCAGAAAATAACATTCTTGTATATATGAAAGGCTCTCCGAAGTTACCCAGCTGTGGTTTTTCTTCTCAGGTCGCTCAGGTGATGATGAACTGTGGCGAACCGTTTGCCTATGTTGATATTTTGCTAAACCCTGACATTCGTGCTGAATTGCCTAAATACGCTGACTGGCCAACCTTCCCACAGTTATGGGTTGACGGTGAACTGATTGGCGGTTGTGACATCATCGTGGAAATGTTTCAAAAAGGTGAATTGCAGCCGATCATTGCTGAATCTGCCAGCAAGAACAAAGACGAAGCGTAAGGCTCCGTCTAACTTCTTATTAAAAGCGTCTGTTTACGCCAAATGTGAACAGGCGATTTTAACGAGAATCATGCTTCAAGGTTCTTTCTTTTTGGCGTTGCCAGTCTTTATCTTTAATATCATTGCGTTTATCGTGATTCTTCTTACCTTTGCCGAGGTGAAATTCCAGTTTAATCCAGCATTTCTTCCAGTACATTGCAGTGGCTATCATTGAGTAACCATCGCGTTCTACTGAACCTATTAGGCGGTTGATTTCGCGTGAATTTAGCAGTAGTTTACGACTGCGGGTTGGATCACATACAACGTGACTGGAGGCATGGTTTAACGGTTGTATTTGGGTGCCGACCAAAAAGGCTTCGCCTTTGATGAGATAGACATAACTATCGGTCAGATTGATTTTTCCCTCACGTATGCTTTTGACTTCCCAACCGAGCAACGCAATACCCGCTTCGAATTTGGTCTCTAAGCTATAGTCATGGCGAGCTTTTTTATTGAGGGCAATGGTGCTGCTACTGGTTTTGTTTTTTTTCCGGCTCATTATCTATGTAAAGTCTCTGTGGTGAGATTGTCGCAATGGTCAAGATTATACGAGACTATTGGGTCTGAAAATAGCAGCTTGATGGATTTATTTTCTGCTGTAACCGTTTATACGCTAAGATTCGTTAAGACATCGCCACTTTTTTTGTTAAACTGGCGGCGATTACTTAGGATCCAGAATGAAATAAAATCAGACACTGGCGCAGGATATCTATTTCTGTTCAAGGCAGGGGGGAAGGTGATGCGGCATACCGACGTGTAGTATGCCACACAACTTTTTTCTAACGTTGAACAGGATGGTGCGACATTTCGCTAGAGAGACCAGCCACTGGCGCAGGATATTTATTTCTGTTCAAGGCAGGGGAAAGGGCGTGTAGTGGACTACACAACTTTTCCCCTAACGCAGAACAGGGATAAAGAGACCAGCCACAGACCAACAGAGATAGAGTGAATGCCGCAAATAAGCCGTAATGCCTTAGTGATGTATAGCACTAAAGCGATTTTTGATTTAGTCAATGATATTGAACAATATCCGGTATTTTTACCCCATTGTGCGGGTTCGAAGATTATTGAGGCCAGTGATAATGAGATCACCGCGTCGGTCAATATTAAAAAAGGCCCGGTGAATAAAACCTTTACCACCAAAAATACCTTGATTGAGCCGACCAAAATCATCATGGAGTTAGTGGATGGTCCATTCAGACAACTCAATGGCCAATGGGTCTTTACCCGGTTAGATGATCATGCCTGCAAAATTGAATTAACCCTGCAATATGAGTTTTCGAGTAAACTGGTTGAAATGGCATTTGGTAGTATCTTTAAAGAAGTATCAAATAATCTGGTGTTGGCGTTTACCCAGCGGGCGAAAGTGGTTTACGGATAGTGAGTAATAGAATGAATAGAGCAAAAAGATGAGCAAACAAATCAAAGTAGAAGTCGTCTACGGCTTGCCTCAACAACAATCGCTGTTAGCGCTGAACGTCGATGAAGGTCTCACCATAGAGGATGTCATCAATGTCAGCGGCATTTTGGCCTTGTATCCAGAGATTGATTTGCCAAGCACTAAGGTGGGTATCTGGAGTAAAACCAAAAAGCTAACAGAGCTTATCCGCGAAAACGATCGGATTGAAATTTACCGTCCGTTGATTGCTGATCCCAAAGAAGTGAGAAAACGCCGGGCTGTTCAGGCGAAGGAAGAGGGCAAAGCAGACAAGGTGACTGGGGGCAGGGTGGATCCGCAGCGTAAAGCGGGTTGAGTTTAAAAAGTGTTGAAACGGTGTTAGTAACCGCCGATTCCTACCTCTGTTTATACCCTTTAATTTAAGTCACGCATCGTTTAAGAACATTTTAATCTTACTTCATATTGCATAAATATTGTTCATCCCGTTCAAGTTTACTATACTTATATACAGTATTTTAAAACCTGAGAAGGAATAAAAATGAACCTTAATCAAACTTACTCCTGTGCTAAACCTAGCGGCACAAAACCATCATGTGACCATATCCAGCTGAGTGAGCAAATCACCCTTCTAGCGGCGTAAATTAATACCGCAACCCTTTAAATTCAATTTTAGGAAAATGTCAATATCGAGACTTTGGTGACTAAAGTGTCATTCATGGATTGACAGTGACAGATCAGTCACCTACAATTAATTTACTACTCAGACCTGAGTACTTTCTTAATATTGAAAAAGGTAGCCCCAATGAAAACGACACACTATAACCTAACATCATTCCGACACGAGCAGAGGCATAAGCTATGGATAAACCAGAGTTTAATAAATATGGCACACTTACAGAGGACCATACATGCAAAAATATTGACGAACTAAAAAAGACTTGGGGATTTAATAATCACCGCAAGATACTGATTAACAATGCAATGCCCGGATTTAGAATGCTTAAAGCAGCAGGCGTCCCTTATGTTTTTATCGGCGGATCTTTTGTATCCAAAAAGCCCAAACCTGGTGATCTGGATGGTGTATTTGTGACCGGTGAAAATTTTGATGAAACCAAATTGCCTGACGATTTTCTGGTCATGCTTGAAGACTTTGGATTAGACTTCTACGCAGACACAACACCGACAGAATTTGATGGTAAGCCACATATTGATTTCTTTCGAATTGGCAGAAATAACGAGAATCCAGGGTTGATTCAGTTGTTTCTCTAAAGTGAAAGATGCAATGTGGTAATACAGCGTGAAAAATATGTTAACTAGCAATATTCAATATAATGCGGCAAAAAGGGCTGCACAAAGCTTGCAAGCAGCACTACAAGTCGAAACTGATCCAAATTTGTCTGCAAAACTGGTTGCAGCTAACCGCAGCAAAATACAGCGTAAGCTGGATAACATCGAAAAAGACATCGCGGAATTTCAGATTAACAGAGAAAGAGATATCTCAAAAATTCCAATAAATTCGCTGGATGATATGCTGACTGCACCAATCCTCTACAGAATTGCGCGAAATGAATCTATTGTAGAGTTTGCCAATCAGACTGGTATTAGTAAACGGCAAATCCTTCGTTATGAGGCGGAACAATACAAAAATTGTTCTATTGCAACCTTGCAACAAATCTTCACTGAAATAGGATTGTCAATAGAAGGTACTGTCAAAACAGCGGTTTAATTTGGTTCGTTATTTATATCTTTAATCAGATTTTTTAGTGCAAACCAGTCTCTAGGAGAGTGGCCTAGATAATCGCTCGCTTCGGGTGAAAAAAATAGCATCAATAATAAGATCGTATTTAGCGGTTTTATGCACCCATCTCCCACGATGATCTTACTGAGTTGCCATTCAAAATTGAACTTTTTCACCGCTCTATGCTCTAACCAAGCGAATTAACGTTATCAATTGTCCCTGTGCTATACATGTGTCGGGTGTTATTCATTGTTTTTCTATAGAAATTAGAGAAATAAGTTTAATAAGTTTGATGGCTTAGGTATGATTTCGCACTTCATTGGTTTAAGGGTATGTTGTATGCATTTGGTCGTAAAAAAGCTGCTATCGCGTGGTTTGTTGTGTAGTAGTATTTTGTTGGTAGGTTGTACAAGCTGGATTTATCGAATTGATATTCCTCAGGGCAATTATGTCGAGCAAAAGCAGGTAGACAAAATTCGTGTCGCGATGAGCCGAGAACAGATTTTATTTATTATGGGCAGCCCGGTGGCCAGTAATGTCTTTGACGACGATCAATGGCATTACCTTTATCTGCTCAATAAAAACAAAACTAAATTGCAGCGTCTCGAATTGATTGTTCATTTCGCTGACGACAAGGTTTCAGAACTCTCTGGTACCTTCAAAAAGCCTGAGGATTTTGATATTCCCCTTGAGCAGTAAAGTAAAAACGCGCCTTATCTTTGATTTTGCCAGCAAAATAAAAGATAAGGCGCGTTTTTATGAATGCAGCAAGCTGCAAAAACTGAGGGTTGGAATTGTGGTTAATACCTGAACATTGTTGCCCACCATCAGTCAATATTTCTTCAAGCCCAAATTCATCCTTTTTTGCAGCTTGCTGCATCTTATCAATATCGCCGCCTTTTTGCTGGCAAAAAGAAGGCGAAATTGACTTTTAATTTAGAAGTAACTCCGAAGCATTCGCCTTGGTCGTCGCGGTAATATTACTTCCCCCCAACAACCTCGCTATTTCATCAATCCGGTCAGTATCATTCAGCCTGCGAATCGAGGTTTCGGTTTTACGGTTGCTAATAGATTTTTCGACAAACAATTGTTGATGCCCTTTACTGGCCACTTGCGGTAAATGAGTCACGCAAATCACCTGAGTAGTTTGCCCTAAACTTCTGAGTAAGTTGGCCACTGATGCGGCGGTAGGGCCACTGATACCGACATCTACTTCATCGAATATCAACGTTGGTATGGTGCTGGTATTGGCGATAATCACCTGAATGGCCAAGCTGATACGGGCCAGTTCGCCACCTGAGGCCACTTTGTGTAAAGGCTGTAATGGTTGGCCTGGATTGGCGGTAACCAAAAATTCAATTTTGTCTGTGCCTGACGCCGATAAGTGGCCGCCAGGGTTAAGGGCGGCTTTAAACAGGCCATCAGGCATGTTTAATCCACGCATACTTTGGCTGATTAATTGATTGAGGGTTTTGGCCGCCTTGCCACGACTGGTGCTGAGTTTTTTTGCTTGTTTTAAATATTTTTCTTTGGCCGCAGCGATATCCGCCTCTAAGTTACCAAGGCGGCTATCTTGATCATTAAGGTGGTTAAGCTGTTGTGACAGCGTGTTATGGTGTTCAGCCAACAGCGTTGGTCCAACCTGATGCTTACGTGCCAAGGTGAGGGCCTTGGTGAGGCGTTCTTCTACTTCGATTAAGCGGGCAGGGTCTAGTGATAGGTTGTCACAGTAGTGGCGAATATCATGAGATGCTTCTTCAATTTGCACCGCTGATTCATATAATAAATCTGCGATGGGCTGCAATTTAGCATCAATTTGCGCCAACTCTGAAAAGTTATGGGCGGCATCACTGACCAAACCATGGGCAGTATGGCCAGAACTTTCATAGAGGTTATCAAGGTAGCTTTGGCTTTGACTCAATAAGTCTTGGCCGTGGGAGAGGGTTTTGTGTTCATCTTCTATTTGGGTGAACTCACCCGGTTGCAGGGCAAACTCGTCTAGTTCGCTGACCTGGTATTCAAGCAGCTGTTTTTGTGAGTCACGTATCGATTGCTCAGAACTTAACTGTTCAAATTCTTTTTCAATGGCGTGGCAGTGCTGATACTGCTTTTTTACCGCTGCCAGCAAGTCGGTATGATCGGCATACAAATCAAGCAATTGTTGCTGGTATTCCGGTTTGGCCAATAGTTGATGCGCATGTTGACCATGAATGCTGACCAGTTGTTCACCGAGTTGCTTGACCTGTTGTAGTGGTACCGTTGTGCCGTTGATATAAGCTTTGGAACGGCCTTCTTTGGAGATCACCCGCCTGACAATGCAATCACTTTGGCCATTACCTTCGCCATTGCATTCACTGCTCAGTTCTTTGTCGCTTAACCATTGCTGCACGGTAGGCTGTTGGCTGATATCAAAGGTGGCGATAACTTCGGCTTTGTCGCTGCCGGGCCTGACCATGGCGGCTTCGGCTCGCTCTCCAATGACCAGTGATAAGGCATCAATGGCAATGGACTTGCCTGCGCCTGTTTCACCGGTGATGGCGGTCATGCCTGGTGACCAGTCAATTTCAAGACTTTTAACGATGGCCAGACTGCGTATTTGTAAATGACTTAACATAATCAGAACCCAATGATATCCACAAAACTTGTATATCTGTTAATCTATACAGTGCTGGAAGAATAATCAAGTAAAAAACAAACAAATATTGATTTTTATTACTCTGGCTTAATACAACTGGCTGCCCCAGTTGAGCTTTGATCTCAATACATTGTAATAGCTGTAATCTTTTGGATGGATGAGTTTTAGCTGGTTTTCGCTTCTGTTAATAATAATTTCATCTCCCGCCAAAACCGCTGTAGAGGAATGGCTGTCACAACTGACCTGTATCACAGCACTGTTGCTGGGGGATATTTTTATTTTAATTTCGCTGTCACTGTCGACCACCAAAGGTCGACTACTTAGGGTATGTGGAAACATCGGCACTAGGGTTAAAGCGTTAAGGTTGGGGTTGATGATTGGCCCGCCGCCAGATAACGAATAAGCCGTAGAGCCAGTAGGGGTGGCAATGATTAAGCCATCTGCCCGTTGGCTTAAGACAAATTCATCGTTGATAAAGACTTCAAATTCAATCATATGGGCAATTTTGTCGCCGTGTAATACCACTTCATTGACAGAGCTATTACAGCTTTTTGGCTCTTGCTGGCGGTAGACTTTGGTTTCGAGCAAAAAGCGTTTTTCGACAATATAGTGTCCTGCCAAAACCTCGGCCAGTGGTTGTTCAAATGATTCAGGGTCTAAATCGGTGAGAAAGCCCAAATTGCCGCGGTTGACGCCAATCACACCAACGTCGAAGCGGGCTAAGGTTCTGGCGGCACCGAGCATATATCCGTCACCACCGACGACGATGGCCAGATCGCATATTCTACCCAAATCGGCTAGTTCGAGGGACTCGATATCATCAAGGTCGATTTGTCCGCTGACGCGGCTATCGAAAATAATTCGAAAGTTGGCGGCTTTTAAATAAGCATGTAGTGCAAGCAAAGTTTTGTTTGCGGCTAAGTGATTGGGCTTGCCAATCAATCCGATACAGCTAAAGGCTTGAGACATAAGGTTTTTTGGTCTGTCGTTTATGAATCGTGACAAAATTATCGAGGCACAATTTATTGTTAGTTTGATTATTAGTATAACCCGAATGATAAAAATGACATCACAAACTTGACTATTAAGGAATAACCCCCATATACACGGCAGTTAATATTTTTGGAGAATGATGAATGTCTGAACAGCAGATGCAAGATGATGCAAATACACAAGAACAAGCCACTAATGAAAGTGTCGCTGATGTTAATGTTGATGAAGCCCCGGTAACGGACGCTGAACAAGGCGCAGCGCCAATAAGTGTCGATGAGGCACGAATTGCTGAATTAGAAAAAGCATTGGCTGTGGCCGAGGCTAAAATCGATGCACAGAAAGATTCTGTTATCCGTGGTAAGGCTGATGTTGAAAACATGCGTCGCCGCGCCGCTCAGGATGTGCAAAAAGCGAAGAAATTTGCCCTTGAAAAATTTGCCTCAGAATTATTGCCTGTGCTAGATAACCTAGAACGCGCGATTCAGTTTTCTGATAAAGAAAATGAAGCGATTAAAGCGATTATTGACGGTGTTGAATTGACCCATCAAAGCTTTATTACTGGCGTGCAAAAATTTGGTATGGAAGTGGTTGATCCGCAAGGCGAAACTTTTAACCCTGAATTTCATCAGGCGATGTCAATGCAGGAAAATGCCGATGTTAAACCTAACTCGGTGATTGCAGTGATGCAAAAGGGTTATACTTTGAATGGTCGTTTACTGCGTCCTGCCATGGTTATGGTCTCAAAAGCCCCCGCTGATTCTATTGACACGACAGCTTGAAAGAAAATGTTGGGTAAGGTTAAAAATATGTTCTAACCTCTGATTCCAAAACATAAAAAAAGCCAGCATCAGCTGGCTTTTTTGCTACATGGATGTAGCAATACCTGTGTGCAGGAGCACAACACAGGTATAACGCAGGTATTTACTGACCTTCTAAAAAGTCATCGCTCAATAACAAGTCGTCATTTTTATTGATGCCGATGCCTTGCTCAATAATAAGTCCAGCAGTGATTTTTGCTTCATCCAAAGAATGCATCTCAGCAGTACCACATTGATGCAGGTTCAACTCAGGAATGTCAGCTTGTGATGTAACACCTTGTACATCTTTCATCGATGCCATCCACGCCGAAGAAACCTGATCTTCAGTCGGCTCACCGATAAGGCTCATGTAAAAACCAGTACGACAACCCATAGGTGATAAGTCGATGATTTCAACTTTGCTGTTGTTTAAATGGTTACGCATAAACCCAGCAAACAAATGTTCGAGGGTATGAATCGACTTCTCAGAGATAATATCTTTGTTAGGAATACAAAAACGTAAGTCAAATACGGTGATGTTATCGCCTTTTGGCGTAGCCATTGTTTTGGCAATACGTACCGCAGGCGCGTTCATGATGGTGTGGTCAACTTTAAAACTGTCTAATAATGGCATAATCTGTCACTCTTTATGAAAATTGGGTGTGTTTCTTTGTCGAGGCTATTATAGAAGTCTTACACTACAAGTAAATTAAAATCACTTTATATCAAGTTTTTTTCGTTACGGTGTTGAAATGCATTATATCAACCCCACTTATATTGACATCGTAGTTATGGTTTAAATTTAAAGTTGGAGAAACGAACATGGGTAGAATTATCGGTATAGACTTGGGCACTACAAACTCTTGTGTGGCTGTGTTGGATGGCGATAAGCCTCGGGTACTGGAAAACGCAGAGGGCGATCGCACAACTCCTTCAATTATCGCCTATACAGACGATAAAGAAACATTGGTCGGTCAACCAGCCAAACGCCAATCGGTGACCAATCCTAAGAATACCTTATATGCGATCAAACGTTTGATTGGTCGTCGTTATGAAGATAAAGAAGTACAGCGTGATATCGACATCATGCCATTTGATATCGTGAAAGCGGACAATGGTGATGCGTGGGTTAACAGCAATGCAGGTAAAACTGCGCCACCACAGATTTCAGCAGAAATCTTGAAGAAAATGAAAAAGACGGCGGAAGACTTTTTAGGCGAAGCCGTGACTGAAGCGGTAATTACCGTACCAGCCTATTTCAATGATTCACAGCGTCAGGCAACTAAAGATGCTGGCCGTATCGCCGGTCTTGAAGTTAAACGTATTATCAATGAGCCAACTGCGGCTGCATTAGCTTACGGTATCGACAAAGGTAAAGCAGACAGCATCGTTGCTGTATATGACCTTGGTGGTGGTACTTTTGATATCTCTATCATCGAAATCGACATTGTTGATGGCGAGCATACTTTTGAAGTATTGGCGACCAATGGTGATACTCACTTAGGTGGCGAAGATTTTGATAACCGTTTAATCAATCACTTGGTAGAAGAGTTCAACAAAGACCAAGGCATTGATTTACGTAAAGATCCATTGGCCATGCAGCGCGTTAAAGAAGCCGCTGAAAAAGCGAAGATCGAATTGTCTACTGCACAGCAGACTGATGTTAACTTGCCTTACGTCACGGCTGATGCCAGTGGTCCTAAGCACATGAACATTAAAATCACTCGTGCCAAGTTGGAAGCTTTGGTTGAAGATATGGTTAAAGCCACGCTTGATCCACTGAAGCAAGCGTTAAAAGACGCGGATTTGACTGTTAGTGAAATCAACGACATTATTTTGGTTGGTGGTCAGACTCGGATGCCAGCGGTACAAGAAGCGGTGACTGAATTCTTCGGCAAGGCGCCTCGTAAAGATGTTAACCCTGATGAAGCGGTTGCCGTTGGTGCTGCGATTCAGGCAGGTGTTCTGTCTGGTGATGTTACCGATGTATTGTTGTTGGATGTGTGTCCTTTATCTTTGGGTATCGAGACCATGGGTGGCGTGATGACTAAGGTTATCGAGAAAAACACTACTATCCCAACTAAGCAATCACAAACTTTCTCAACTGCCGATGATAATCAGGCGGCGGTAACCATTCATGTATTACAGGGTGAGCGTAAGCGTACTGGTGATAATAAGTCACTGGGCCAGTTCAACCTTGAAGGTATTCGTCCTGCACAACGTGGCGTACCACAGATTGAAGTGACTTTTGATGTTGATGCTGATGGTATCTTACACGTATCTGCTAAAGATAAAGATACTGGTAAAGAGCAGAAGATCACCATCCAGGCTTCTTCTGGTTTGTCAGAAGATGAAATCGCCGATATGGTACGTGATGCTGAAGCGAATGCCGAAGAAGATAAAAAGTTCGAAGAACTGATTCAAGTGCGTAACCAAGCTGATGGTTTGGTTCATGCAACGCGCAAGCAAGTTGAAGAAGCCGGTGAAGATTTGCCAGAAGACGACAAAACGGCCATTAATGCGGCCATCACTGAGCTTGAAGAAGCGATTAAAGGTGATGACAAAGCAGAACTGGAAGCTAAGTCTCAGGCACTTATCGAAGCTTCAGCTAAGCTGGCTGAAATTGCCCAAGCTAAAGCGCAAGCCCAGCAGCCAGGTCCTGATGGCGCTGAGCCTACTCAAGAAGGTGGTGCTAAAGCGTCAGCTGCTGATGATGAAGTGATGGATGCCGAGTTTGAAGAAGTTAAAGACGATAAATAATCGACGCTTTTTCTAGAAGATTGACGGGTGCTGATGGTTTTTTTACCTCAGCACCCGTTGTTGTTTGAGCAATACAGGGATGGAGAAAATTAATGCCTTAGTTGTTGGTTATTCAGTAATGACTGTAACAACTAAGAGATTCATTTTTTACCAATCCCTTTAAGACCAGATGTGAATTATGTCAAAACGCGATTATTACGAAGTACTTGGTGTTGCCAAAGATGCTGGCGAACGTGAAATTAAAAAAGCTTATAAGCGCTATGCGATGAAATATCACCCTGACAGAACTCAGGGCGATAAAGCAAAAGAAGTGCTGTTTAAAGAAATTAAAGAAGCTTATGAAATCTTAACCGATGCACAAAAGCGAGCGGCTTATGATCAATATGGTCATGCTGGTGTCGATCCAAACCGAGGCGGCGGTCAAGGCGGAGATTTTGGTGATATCTTTGGCGACGTATTTGGTGATATTTTTGGTGGCGGTGGTCAAGGTGGCCAAGGTCAAGGCGGTCGACGTCAATCAAGAGCCCAGCGCGGTGCTGACTTACGTTATAACTATGAGCTAAGCCTTGAAGATGCGGTTAAAGGCAAAGAAGTTGAAATCAAGGTACCGACCTGGGTTGGTTGTGATCCTTGTGCAGGTTCAGGTGCTAAAAAAGGCACTCAACCGAAAGCTTGTCCTAGCTGTCATGGTTCTGGTCAGGTGCATATGCGCCAAGGCTTTTTTGCGGTGCAACAAACTTGTCCAACGTGTTCAGGGCGGGGTAAGACTATTGCTGATCCTTGTCGTGCGTGTCATGGTCAGGGCCGAGTTGAAAAGACCAAAACATTATCCGTTAAGATCCCAGCGGGTGTAGACAGTGGCGATCGTATTCGTTTATCTGGTGAAGGTGAGGCGGGTCAGTTTGGCGCACAAGCGGGTGATTTATACGTGCAGATGCATGTTAGTGATCACAGCATCTTTACTCGTGATGGTAATAACCTGTATTGCGAAGTGCCTATCGGGTTTACTCAGTCGGCATTGGGTGGTGATATTGAAGTGCCTACCTTAGATGGTAAAGCACGGTTGAAGATCCCTAAAGAAACCCAAACTGGCAAAATGTTCAGGTTACGTGGTAAAGGCGTTAAGTCTGTTCGCAGTGGTTCGGTGGGTGATTTGATTTGTAAGGTGATCATCGAGACTCCGGTAAACCTCAATGAGAAGCAAAGACAGTTATTGCGTCAACTTGAAGATGCCATGGGTACCGGCGAAGAAATCGCTCGTTATCGTCCGAAGGAAAGAGGTTTTTTCGACGGTGTTAAGAAGTTCTTTGATGATCTAACCAATTAGTATTTGTTCGGCGCACTCATCTTTCACATCATAACGGCGTTATTTTCGTACTCAAACAGTTGCATATAACTTATATGCGCCTATTTTCCGTGCGATCATTTACCGTATGAAAGGGCCTTGTCCTGAAGTGAAATCTAAGCACGCCCAATAGTTACGATGATTTATAAAGCCCGGTTTACCGGGCTTTTTTGTGTCTGATGGTTTGTGTGATTCCCTCTTTGAAAATACCCTTTAAAATCAACTTCTTGTCTATTAATTGCGCTATTTGGTTTGGAAATAATTATTTTTTGTTAGAAAATTGTGTATTTTTTGCTTGCGCAATGTTGTATTGGATGTTATAAATTGTTTCCTCCTGGTCTGTGGTCCAAGGTCGGAGGTCCGATCAGAAGCAGTTAAGAAGAAACCAATATAATAAAATAACTAAGCATAACGTCTTAAGCGAAGTGCAAAAGGATCAATTTAAATGACACATCAATCTAACACCCACGCTATCAGAAAGTTTATTGCTGGTAGCCTGACCACCACCGTTCTTGGTATGACAGCATTGAGTTCAATGGCAGCTTTCGCCAATGATTATAAACATGTCGCTGTGCCACCACAGCATATGGATGCGCAAAAAATGCCAAGTGCGCAATCAAAAGGTATTTTTAGTCATTCGAGCATGTTGCCTGTTTTTACCTCGTCACTGCAAAATGTCGCTGGTAGTGCTGGCTTAGCACAACAAATCGAACAAACCATCACCCTTGATGGTGCCATGGACAGCCCGGTAGTATGGCTTAGCCCAGATGCTGGACAGTGGTTTATGAGCGTAACAAATCCTAAAGGCGAGATGGTTTATGATGAACTGTCTGCTGCGACAAAATCTCTGGCGGTCAGTGACATTAAAGTTGGACCACAATCATTTATCGGCAAGAAATTCTCTATCCAAAAACCTAGTGTTGGCCAATGGACAATAAAGCTGACCCGTAAAGCAAATGCCTCAACGGCCAGCAAAAGCGCCAGCAAAGCCAGTAAAAGCGACATTGCTGGTTATTTATTGTTTAAAGGCGATACCTCACTGCAAGCTTATTCTTATTTAGATAATAACTTCACCACCGAAAATAACGATATCAATATTGTTGCTCATGTGGCTGATACCACCTTAAACCGTGGTCAGCGTCAATTGATGGTGCAAAAAGATCCATTGTTAAGCGCCATTGATAGCGCGGTCGCGACAGTAAAATCACCATCAGGCAAATACGTTACTTTGACCTTGAATGATAAAGGTATTATGGGTGATAAAGTCGCTGGTGATGGTCGTTTTAGCGCAAAATTGCCAACCGATGAAATTGGTGTTTACACCAACCAAGTACAAATTAATGGCCGTCATGCCAATGGCAATCGCTTTTCTCGTACCACCACTGACATTTATCCAATAGCCGCTGTGTCATTTGACTTTACTGACGGGGCTGCTCAACTAAAACAAGTGGATAATACTTCTGCATTGTTGTCAGTGCCTGTTAAACAACTGGGCGATGCTGAATCTGTTTATATGGCCGCAGAGGTTTGGGGCACTAATGCCGATGGTGAACAACAATCGGCGGCATGGGTCGGCGGCATTGTGGCCGCTAAAGACGCCAAGGGTGAAACTTCGCTGGACTTGGCATTTGATACCCGCTGGTTAACCCGTAACAATTTAAGCGCGCCTTACACGCTTAAATCGGTTCGCTTACAAACGGTTGATGGCAATGTGCCATTAGCTCAGCGTAATGAGCTTTCTCTACAGACAAAAACTGCGATTAAATCTCTTTACAGTGTGTCTGGCGAACAACATATCAGCACTGAAATTACCCAGGATATGTTAATGGGCAAGGCACCAGCACGTAGTAAAAGCAAAGGGCCACAAAGTGTTGAAAACGAATCATCTGCGACTGGCAGTAAGTTGTTATTGGTTCATGGTTACTGCTCAGGCCAAGCATGGCAAGAAAGTCATTTTTATGATGCCGATGAGTTTCAAAATTACAATCAAAGCATCAGCCACAATACCTTTGCTAACCGGGTGAAGGATTTTGGTGCGCAATATAATTCTTACGGTATCGTTGCCCATAGTCAGGGTGGGGCGGCGTCATTAGAGTTGTACGCTAAATATTATAGTGGTCTGGATAATGCTTCAAGTGGCAGTTTGATTCAATCTGTTGGTACACCTTACCAAGGTACTGCACTGGCGGGTAACCTTGCTGCGCTTGGTGATGTGTTTGGTGCCGGTTGTGGTACTAATACAGATTTAACTTACAGTGGTGCGACCAACTGGTTAGCCACCATTCCTACTTGGGCACGCAACAAGGTGGATTATTACACCACATCGTTTAATACCCGTTGGTGGGCATATGACTACTGTCATTTAGCCACTGATTTGTTTCTTAATGATCCAGAAGATGGCACCACAGAACAATGGTCTGGACAGTTATCGGGTGGGGTGAATAAGGGCCACACCAAAGGTCAGTGTCATACCGGTGGAATGAGAGATCCGGCGCAAACCAAAGATACTGGTCGTAACTCATCAATGAGTTCACGGGCTGCTCGTTAGACTCTAGCTTTGCTGGGTGAAGTGACAAATAAGCGCGGCTTTCAACTTGGTTGGAAGCCGCGCTTTTTGTTTAAGGCGATAACTTCGTCATAAGTTCTCTTAGCGCCCATTTTGTGTGAGTATACTAAAGGCGATAACTTATTCATATTTCTTCTTATCGCCCATTCTGTGTATTCATACCTAGGGCGATAATTAACTCATAAATCTTCTTAGCGCCCATTTTGTGCTTGTTCATTTGATTGTATTGCTACAAACACGTCGATACTTTTATATTGTTGAAATGAAGTTTCAACTTGATCCATTGGATATCGACGTAGTGACCAATATGATGCATAAGTTGGCACGTTTCCCGGCCACTAAAACGCAAAGCATTAAAACAGCGCTGATTCATATTAGTGGCGCAAAGCCGTGTGTGATGGACAGCGAAGATATTGATATTTGCGAAAATGTCTTTGATCATATTCGCTAGTCACCTCAACAAGTGGTTCATTTGGTCGCGTTTTACCGCGTAGCTTTGCTGGTTATCGTGGTTTTGTGGTACCTAGGGTGTGATGTGATAGAGTCAAAGGGTATTTAATCAGCAGGGGATAACGATGATTGACAAAAGCATGGGGTATAAAATCGCAGCAGCAATGGCATTTATGGTGTTTGGTACTTTGCTCGGTTACTGGCTGAATTCGCCACCTTCTTCAACACCTTCTTCAACACCATCTTCATCATCTTTTTCGTCACCGGGCTTGGTCCAATCCTCACCAAAGCAGGCTAATGAAGCTAGCTCAACTGCTCAGCGGCGACAAAATAGCGCCTCAGCACAGGTCGTCAATACTGACGTCACTGATGGCCTCGGGTTAGACACGGGCGAAGAGGTGACCATCACCAACCTTATCGCCATACCCCATCAATTTGAACAATTGGCAGCAGCGCATGAAGTCGCGCTGACCGCCACACAGCAGCAAGTGGGCAGCCTAATTAATATTTTGCTTAATGATGAAAGCAATCCTGACCGTTATGCCTTATTAGAAGTCTTTTATTTGCGTTATTTGAGTCTGAATCCTGTGGCTGCTATGACCCACTTTCAACAGAGCCTTTTGACTTCACGAGAGGGGAGTTCACCAACGATGGCTCGGCGGGTGTTGTTGGGGATGTATCATCACTGGGCTGAAATTGATATGAAAGGCACCCTAGATTACCTGATTAGTCAGCAACCAGCGGCATCAAGAGAGTCCATCTTCGGCCTGTTACTGGCAGATGAACATTTTGCTGATGATGCGTTGTTGTTGGCACAGGCCAATGATTATTCCAATGTCACCCGTGGTATGGCCATCAGAGCCAATTTACGCCATGATTCGCGCGAACAGGCATTTGATCATATTTTAGCAATGCGGTGCTGATTTATATCACCAGAATGCAGGCTTACCACAGTATTGAGCAAGCCCAACAGTGGCTGGTTAAGTATAAAAATGATTCTGGTTACCAAACGGCTCAGGAGGTTTTGCTACTGAGATGGTTTCGTACAGACTTTGAAAAAGCGGCACAGACATTGGCTCAACTGGACGATAGCAGTGCCAAACAGGCCTTTATTAGCCTGATTGTTCGCCAGTGGTACAGTATGTCGTCGGACCAAACGTTGACATGGGTTTATAGTCTCAAAGAAGGAAAGATGCGTGATACCGCCCTTGGTACCATCGCGATCAGTGTTAACAGTTCTGATCCGCGTAAAGCAGCTGATATTGCCAGTTTTATCACCGACCCACGAGCACAGCAAAAAGTATTGGTTGCTATAAGTTATTAACAATCATTTGTTATCAATTAGTAATTGTTAAGCGCTTACATCTCCTAATTGTTACATATTGATGACATTTTTATTTTAAATCTTTTATTTAAAAAAATACCTGTAAAGGTATTTTTTTTGACCAAAACTGGCATTTTTTAGCCATATAAGAAAAATATAAGCTTTTTATAAGGTTTTTCACAGGTAAATCAGGTCGTGGTCTGACAAGATAGCTTCATCGCCGCTAACAATATTTAAAACAACTTAGTAACAATATTGCAATGCAGCGTACTAACAAGGAATGAAGTGATAACCAACAAAATTGTACTAACAACAAGGAATGAGTGATAGCGCCAAGGAGTGATTGATAACAGCAAGGAGGAATTGATAGTAGCAAGGAGTGATAGCAGCAAGGAATGGATGGGTGATAACAACAAGGAGTGGATGTGTGATAGCGCCAAGGAGTGATTGATAACAGCAAG
>JBLGCB010000015.1:0-41140 GCA_047617105.1 Phenylobacterium sp.
TTTGACTTTGACTTTGAACTTAACCGGAAAATCAGACAAATCACCGGTTTTGGGTTCCCAACCCATAATTACCCTAGCCCAGGCCTTGGAGTTGTTGTATTGCACATCTTCGCTGGCAAAACGTTGATTAAGCCAACCGGCGGAATCATCGAGTACCGCAGAGAAACTATCATGAAAATCATCAAGCCATAAATAGTCTTTGGAATAAACCGTGGTGCTGTCTGGCAGAGGGGTTGAGGCTTCTGGTTCGTTTTCATCTGGTTCTAGGCTATCTTGCCCTGCGTCAGGGCTGCCTTGACCAGCATCAGGGCTGCCTTGTCCTAGTTCTTGGCTGTCAGTGGAGGGCGTTGTTGGCTTGATTTTTTCGTTTGCCTCGGCAATAGTGAAAAAACCTAATGTAAACAACAGTGCAAACAACAGGCTAAATGTGGTTAATGCGCTTTTACAACAACTTATCATAGTGTTTACCAGTTCCCTATTCATACTAATATTTGCTTGCTCTTATATTTAGAGCACAATCTCCAATGGCAAGTTATAAGTAGTGCCCGTCGAAATATCGAACCACTTGAAACGCAGTTTCAGGGCACTGGTTATGCGGTACACGGATGTGCCGCCATTTCAACTTGTTGAAATGTAAGCGTAGTTTCACTTGCTTAAACGTAGCTTCCTCCAGAAATCTCACATGGATGTGAGTTTCTGGACGATAACTAAGTATAGATGGTTTAGCAGGAGTTGACAAAAATCAAAAAGCCGTCAGTTTTTCACAGGTTTTATTTGCCCACTCTGGCACAAAAGAGGATAATCCCGAGTTCTATCCATAATAATGCCTGGCGGCGCTGGGCATTAACGATCATCCATAGTGATCCACTAAAACAAGCACGGGAGTAAATCATGGGATTTGGCGGTATAAGTATGTGGCAGTTGATTATTGTGCTGGTGATTATTCTGTTGCTGTTCGGCACCAAAAAATTGCGCAACATCGGTGGTGATCTTGGTTCTGCGGTGAAAGGTTTTAAAAAAGCGATGAACATTGACGCTGACAAAACTGGCAGTGACGATGCCACCGCAGCGAATGCTGACAGTGCAGATGAGAAACAGCTTAAGGTTAAAGAAGGGGAAACGCCATCTTCAACCAGCAGTCAAAGTGCCAACAGCAAGGATCACAACTAACGCATGGGTATGGGTGAAGTATTTATCATTGCGCTGCTCGGTTTGTTGGTGCTCGGGCCTGAAAAAATGCCTGGTGCCATTCGAACGGTGGCACAATGGATTAAATCAGCCAAACAGATGGCCAGTTCAATTACTTCGGAAATTGATCATGAGCTTAAAGTCACTGAGTTGCATCAAAACCTGAAAAAAGCCGAACAAAAAGGGCTAGCAGATTTGTCGCCTGAATTAGATCAGTCACTACAGGAACTAAAAGATGCAGCAGCGTCGGTGACCAGACAATACGAGGCTGAACCTGACCATTCCATTGGTGATTCAGCTGCCGATTCATCCCATAATTCTGACAAGCCTAGTAGCTGAGTGTAGCGCATGATCCCACCCGAAAAACCCGGCAATTCGCTGATTAGCCACCTAGTCGAATTACGTAGCCGAATATTACATGTGGTGATCGCCATTTTGGTGATCTTTATGTCCTCGGCGTATTTCGCCAATGATTTATATGAGCTGTTATCCAAACCGTTAACCGATGTGTTACCCGTCGGTTCAACTATGATCGCCAAAGACATCACTGCGCCTTTTATAGCGCCCTTTAAATTGACCTTTATGTTGTCGATATTTGCCGCTATTCCGTATATCCTTCATCAGTTATGGTCGTTTATTGCCCCTGGTTTATATCAAAACGAAAAACGTCTGGTAATGCCATTACTGGTGTCGAGCACGTTATTGTTTTATGGCGGTATTGCGTTTTGTTATCTGGTGGTCTTTCCGCTGGTGTTTACTTTTTTCAGCAGCATTGGCCCCGACATGATGAGTTATATGCCGGATATTACCAGTTACCTTGATTTTGTGTTGACGCTGTTTTTTGCTTTTGGCGTCGCGTTTGAAATCCCGGTGGTGATTTTATTATTATGCTGGACCGGAGTGACCAATGCCGAAACGCTAAAAACCAAACGGCCCTATGTGGTGGTGGGCGCTTTTGTGCTGGGCATGTTATTAACCCCACCGGATGTGATTTCGCAAACCTTGCTGGCGATCCCGATGTGGTTGTTGTTTGAAGTCGGCTTGTTTTTCTCGCGCTTTTATACTAAAAAAGAAGATGACGAAGACGATGATCAACAAAGCGAAGACAGTGAAAATGCGCCTAATGCCTAAGTGTAACCAGCGAGAAAGAGGCTACTATGCCATTATTTGATATCGCGGTGAATGCCTCAAACAAACAGCTAATAGAAGACTTTGGCGGTGTATTAGAACGCAGCCTACAAGCTGGGGTCGATAAATGGCTGATGGTTGGCAGTGATGTCGAGCACAGTCGTCAGGTGTTGCAAATCAGTCAGGCCGATAGCTCTGGTCATCATTTATTTTGCACCGCAGGTGTTCATCCTCACGATGCTAAAGCGGTGAGTAAAGATTTTATTGAAGATTTAACCGCTTTACAGCAACATCCTCAAGTAGTGGCGGTAGGCGAATGTGGCCTTGATTTTAATCGTGACTTTTCACCTCGGCCACAACAAGAAAGCGTGTTCGAACAACAGCTGGCGTTGGCTTGTGCGTTAAACAAACCGATATATATGCACGAGCGTGATGCCGCCGAACGATTTATCGCGATTATTACCCCGTTTATTGACCGCTTAAGCAAAGGCGTTGTGCATTGTTTTACCGGCGATAAAGCAACCCTAGCGCGTTATCTTGATTTGGGCTTATCGATTGGCATTACCGGCTGGATTTGTGATGAACGTCGAGGTTTGCCATTGCGGGAGCTGATGCAATATATTCCGCTTGATCGCTTAATGATTGAAACCGATTCTCCTTTTTTATTACCCAGAAGTTTAAAACCGAAACCTAAATCACGCCGCAATGAACCCGCCTTTTTACCCCATATCGCCGAAACTATCGCTGATATTCTCAATATAAGTCAACAGCAATTGGCTGATGCCACTTATCACAATAGTTGTCACTTTTTTGGCATAGAATCGTGAGTGCTTATTTGAGTGATTTACCTTTGTCATTAGGGCTTTTACTGGGATTAGGATTAGGTTTGGTACTGGGTTTAGTGCTGGCTTGCGGGGTATTGTATCGCGTTAGTAGTAATCGAAAATACATTCTGCTGGGGTTGAGTTTTAGCGCGCAAATGTTGGCGTTGGTCAGTGTGTTATTGGTTGACCCGCAAGGGCCTTGGTGGTTACAGCATAGCCCGGGTTTATGGCTAGTGCTGAGCCTCGTCTGTGGCATTTTATTTGCCCAGGCATTTTTGCCGTTGCGTAAGCTTAACGTCAAGGTTTTACAGCTTCTGCGGATATTGGTTGGTGTCGGCGGCGTGACACTGTTGCTGGAACTATTTGTTCTCAGTACTTATGTCACCTCAGATATTGGGCTGCAAGTTTTGTTGGTTTATGCCTTGGTGGTGGCCACCACATTGTCGGCGACAGGAATCCGCTGTTGGCAGCACAAAGCCGATGGCGCTGAGCTGTTTACCATCAGTTGGATGATAACTTTGCTATCAGTGGTGATCATTGGCCTGGGTTGGCACTGGAATATGCTGATCATTAGTGCCATGTGCAGTGTCACGTTATCTGCGGCACTGTTGTTTATCGCGCTGACCAAACAGGCCATCGGCGAAAAAACCAACCAGATTGGCACATTGCAGCAGGCGATTAATGATATTCGCACCCATCAAAAAAATCAGCAACAACAATTTACCGAGCAAGAAGAAGAGCGCGAAGAACTGGAAGCGAGTATTCAAACCCGCAATTTTGAACTGGAAGTGACTTTGCGTGAGTTGGAAGACAAAAACCGTGAACTAGAAGAGAAAAACACCCAAGACGCATTGACGGGGATCCGCAACCGCCGTTATTTCGACAAAAAATACCTCGCTGAATTCAGACGTTCGCGACGAGAACAAACCGAATTGAGTGTGGTGATGCTAGATATCGACCACTTTAAAGCCGTCAACGATAATCATGGTCATCTAGCTGGAGACGATGTGATTCGTTTTGTTGGCCGCACCATGCAAGACCTTATAAAACGCCCCACAGATGATGTTTGCCGTTATGGCGGTGAAGAATTTACCCTGATATTGCCCAGCACCGACATTGATGGTGCGCGACAGGTGGCCGAAACGATTCGCCAGACCATTGCAGATGCAGTCATTGAAACCCAAAACGGCGCGCTCAGCATCACCATCAGTTGTGGCATTTGCACCAGCATTGCTGACAGTAGCATGGCAGCGAATCATTATATCGAGATGGCCGATAAATCATTGTATATGGCCAAAGAGCAAGGGCGAAACTGTGTTATTCACAGTGATGATGCGCTGGCTTAGTAAAAAGTAAAAGAAAAGTAACTGTTCAGCGTGCTTAAATTTCGCTTCAGAACAAGGCATTTCCGCACGGAAAATAGGCGCATATACTAATATGTAACTGTTTGAGTACGAAAATAACGCCGTTATGGTGCGAAAGATGAGTGCGCTGAATAGTTACTCGTAAAATTACCAAATAGGAGTGTGATTTATGTCCCAAACGCCTTTAACTGCCCCTGGTTTTCCTCATGCGCGAATGCGCCGGATGCGTAAAGATGATTTTTCTCGTCGCTTAATGGCGGAATCTGCCCTGACAGTGAACGATTTGATTTATCCGATGTTTGTCCTTGAGGGCAACGCTCGTCGAGAAAGCATAGAATCGATGCCCGGCATTGAACGTTTATCTATTGATTTGTTAGTGCAAGAAGCCGAAACCTTGGTGGCGTTGGGTATTCCCGCTATCGCATTGTTTCCAGTCATCGATCAGCATCGTAAAACCTATGAAGCTGAAGAAGCGTGGAACCCTGGTGGTTTAGCACAAAAAGCGGTGCGGGCATTAAAATCGGCCTATCCTGAGCTTGGTGTTATCACCGATGTGGCGTTAGATCCGTTTACCCTGCATGGCCAAGATGGCATTATTGATGAAGACGGTTATGTGCAAAATGACATCACCACCGTGGCTTTAGTCAAACAGGCGCTGTCTCATGCTGAGGCGGGAGCCGATGTCGTGGCACCTTCAGATATGATGGATGGTCGTGTAGGCGCCATTCGCGCAGCTCTGGAAGAGAATGGTTTTGTTAATACCCGTATCCTGGCTTATTCGGCCAAATACGCCTCGAGCTATTATGGTCCTTTCAGGGATGCAGTGGGTTCGTCAAGCAACCTTAAAGGTGGCAACAAAAAGAACTATCAAATGGATCCGGCCAACAGTGACGAAGCCTTAAGAGAAGTAGCGCTTGATATTCAAGAAGGGGCCGACATGGTGATGGTCAAACCCGGAATGCCTTATCTTGACGTGGTGCGCCGAGTAAAAGACACCTTTGGGGTGCCGACCTATGCTTATCAGGTCAGCGGCGAATACGCGATGCATATGGCGGCGATTCAAAATGGCTGGCTCGAAGAAGAAGCCTGTATTATGGAATCACTACTGGCCTTTAAACGCGCCGGTGCGGATGGTATTTTGACTTATTTCGCCAAACAGGCGGCGATGTGGTTAAACCGCCAGCAGTGTGGGTAAACCTCTGGGGCCGATGGCTTACGGGTTTTAATTGACCGTTTAATCTGTCAGACATCACAATCATTTAAATATGTGACCGTAGGATGGGTAGAGCGGAGCGAAACCCATCATTTATAGCCAAATTCCGATGGGTTTCGCCTGAGGCTCTACCCATCCTACTGATATCGGTATTTTGGGCGTCATTTGATGCAATATTGAATTATATATGCCTGGTTTAAATCCGTAAGCCCTGCTCTGGGGCCGATGGTATTTTGACCTATTTCGCCAAAAAGGCAGTTATGTGGTGGCTAACCCCCATTAATCGTCACCGCATCACTGGCAAAACGCAGTTCGCCTCTTCTACGCTCGACAATTTGTAACAGCGCAGGAGAGGCGGGATGGGCCTGAATGATTTGTTTTCTAAAACGATAAATCTGAATATTGATATGGCTTTCTTCCATGCCTAACATACGGCTGAGCACTTCTTTGTCGAGCCAACCTTGCTCATTTTCATGACAGCCCGCTTGGGCATCTTCACGCCGTTGACGGGCCAATATCAATAACAAATAATGGTGGGTTCTTTGCCCTAGACTGATCAGTTGATCACCGATGGTGATGTTGAGTGATACATGCTCTTCGTTTTGACTGACTTCAAAATCTATTTTAATATCCCCTTGCTCGTTGACCTCAATGTCGGGTCTTGCCATCTGGGTTTCTTCCAGCGTGTCGGCATTGACAAAATACCAAGAGAAATGATGGGTTGAGACCTTGTCTCCAGCATTGAGTAAATATCGTCCGGTATGATCTTCATATAACCAATTGCCCTCGGGGGAACGGTAGACCATCACTTCTGGCACTGCTTCGTTGGGCAATACGGCAATGTCTTCGAGTTCGATGGTCGGCATATTGGCTGTTAGCGGCACTAACGTGCTTTTGGGCGGATCAGTATTGAGTAATTTCCAATGGCTCAGCTTGTTGTTGCCAAAGTCGATTTTATCGCCTTTATGCAAGCGATGTTTTGCGCCGTGAACATAATGCTCCCCGTTAAGAAAAGTGCCATTACTGCTGGTATCTTGCAGTAACCAATGGCTACCGTTAAAGAGAATAGAGGCGTGCATTCGGGATGCTTCAGGATTGGTCAGTATGGTATTGGATGAACCGGGATGGCGGCCAAAAATATGCTGGCTGCGCAAGATCACTTGTTCCCCGGTTTCTGTGTTTAATAATATGGCCATGTGATGGGTATCCTTGACTGTTATTTTTTTGACTGAGGAGGTTATTGCTGTGGATATGAAAGCCTCTGCCCAGTTATTGTTAGTATCGCACAAGTTCGGTTGAATTTGATCTATCAAAATGGTTGATTAATGACTTAGACTTTGGCTGATTTAACGATTACTATAGTCTAGGTACATTTTCGTGACTATTGCGCGCACTCATCTTATTTATCATAACGGCGTTATTTTCGTACTCAGACAGTGACACTTTTCAAGCATATACATCAATAATATAGGTTCATAAAATGATCGAGTATCATGGATAAAACACAAAACCAGCAATGCCCGCAATGTTCGGTGCAAAATCCACCCGAGGCGGACAAATGTTATCGCTGTAATTGGTCATTAACCACCGCTGAATTAGAGGTGACTCTCTGTCCTGATGATAATTTACATCAGGTGTTGAATGAAACTCAGACGTTTGACGATACCCTAGTAGCCTCTCCTGCTGAGTCTTTGACCGAGTTAGATGTGCTTAATCTGACTGGTGACTTGGCCCGTTTTGATATTGTTGATATTATAGGACAAGGCGGTATTGGCGCTGTTTACCGGGCTAAAGATCAGGTGCTCGAACGGGATGTTGCCTTAAAAATGCTGCGGGTAGCCGACCCTAAACATGCCAATGTGTTGCTGGCTGAGGCTAGGCTGGCTTGCAAACTACATCATCCCAACATCGTGACGGTGTTCGAAGTGGTGCGGGCCAATGACAGTCATTGTATCGTGATGGAATGGGTTGATGGTCAGCCGTTAGACGAGCTGATCCCCCTCGAGGGTATGGCACTTGAGCAGGCGCTGCAATACGCCTGTCAAATAGCCGATGGGTTAGTATGTGCTCACCAACATTACATCATTCACCATGATATAAAACCACAAAACCTGATGCTAACCGTTCAGGGTCAAATCAAAATCCTTGATTTTGGTATCGCGGGGTTACTGCAACACCAAAACGCCAGTGCTGATGGCAACAATCAAATGACCGGCTCTCCACATTATATGGCCCCTGAGCAAGTATTGGGGCTGACGTTAGATCAGCGTTCAGATATTTTTTCGTTTGGTATTGTGTTGTATCAAATGCTCACGGGTCAGCGTCCTTTTCAGGGCAATAATATCACCGAGTTAAGCCAAGCCATTACCAGCGGTGATGTTATACCTATTGTTAAACATCTGCCTAAGTTGCCGCCTGCGGTGGTTGAGTTGGTGGCCAAAATGCTCGCCACCGACAAAGCCGATCGCTGGCAAAGCGCTGATGAGTTGTCAGCCGCGGTGCAAGTTATCTACCGAGATTTGACCTATGAAAAAAATTGGTGGCAACGTCGTCACCGCTTAAGCAAAGCAGCGATGCTGCTGCCGTTTTTGCTGTTGTTGGGTTGGAGTAGCAAAGAAGTATTGTTTCCGCCATCGACCTCTGAACTGATTGAGCGCCAACTGCTGGATGCCACTAAAATCGCCCTATTGCCTTTTGATAACATCAGCGGTGACCCGTTGCTCCAGTTATTTGGTGATGGCCTAGCGGTGGCATTAAGCAGCGATTTGGCGGCAGTGGGTCGTGTCCGAGGTAATAGCTGGATCATTCCGTCTAGCGAAATTGCTCGGATGAAAGACCCTTCGGTGCAAAAAATCAGCAATAAATATGGCGCAGATTTGGTGTTAACGGGTAGTGTGCAGCACATGGGTTCAACGCGGCAGTTGGTGCTGAATTTACTCAATGGCAAAGATGGGCGGCAGTTAAAAACCGTGGAATTAAGCATTGATGCCAATAAATTGTTTCAGGGGCATCGTGATATCCGTCAACAGGCGCTGGCTTTATTAGACTGGACAGTGCCAGCGGCTTTAAGCGCCAAATTTAATGCTCAAAGACCACAGTTTGATGGGGCCTATAAAGATTATCTTGAGGGCCAAGGTTATCTTTATCGTTATGAGCAACCGGGTAATGTGATTAAGGCACAACAGGCATTTAGTCGGGCGATAGCGATTGATGGTAGCTATGAATCTGCTTATGTAGGTT
The DNA here is from genome assembly GCA_047617105.1 of Phenylobacterium sp. Taxonomy (GTDB): domain Bacteria; phylum Pseudomonadota; class Gammaproteobacteria; order Enterobacterales; family Alteromonadaceae; genus JABSOG01. The sequence goes on from JBLGCB010000015.1 coordinate 8,958, forward strand.
TGGCTGAGGCACAACTTCAGCATTTCAGAAAAGCCAAAGATCGCCAATGGCTGGATAAAATGGCCGTGGTCATTGAGACGCTCAAAGATCTTAACCCCAACAATACCATGCTTGATTACTTATCTGCTGAGGTGCTGGCAAGAAAAGGCCAATATCGCCAGGCGCAGGGTTTATTTGAAAGCAGCATTAAAAACAGCCCCAAACATATTAAATCGTATGTCGGCTTGGCTAAAGCACACAATGAACTGGGTGAATTGGCACAAGCAGAAGCGATTCACCTAGATGCCATCGCAATGGCACCGAATAGCACGCTTGCGGTGGTTTATTTGGGGATATTTTGTTTTCGTCATGGTCAATATAACCAGGCGATTAAACAGTTTGAACAGCTTGCTTTGATGGCTCCGAATAATCACTATGCTTTTGGAAATATTGCGGCGGCTTATTATTCGCTTGGGAAAATAGAATTGGCGATAAAAAATACTCGCAAGGCGTTGAAAATCAACCCAACTGCCAATGGTTATTCTAATCTGGCGACGATGTTCTTTTACCAACAAGATTATGCCAAAGCAGTGGATGCGTATCACAAAGCGATCGAGTATAACCCCAGTAGTTTTGTTATTTGGGGTAACTTGGCCGATGCTTGGCGTTTGCTTGAAAACCCAAAAAGTAACGGTGCTTATCAAAAGGCGGCAGATTTGGCATTGGCTGCGCTTGAGTTAAATCCTAACGATAGTTGGGCAACGGCAACGCTGGCCTATTATTTGGCCAGTGCTGGTCACGGGGAGCAGGCACTCAATCATTTGAAAAATATGGCTAAGAATAGCACGGGTAATGAACATTTTAAGATGGCCCTGACTTATGACATATTGGGAGATGTTGAGTTGGTGCTACAACATCTGGCTTATGCACTGGAGAAAAATTATTCAGCACAGGAGGTTCGCGATACGCCATTGTTGATTAAAGTCAGGCAGGATAAGCGATTTGATGTATTGCTCAAAGAGTGGTTACAGGCGGGGGGTACCCAGCCTGAGTAGTTTTGTTCATTCGTTATGCATCAACAATGATATCCGGATCGAATGGCCCTTTATCAGTATAAAGGGTGAAGTTAGCGTTATTATGAATTCTTCCACATCCAGCACTAAACGTTAATGCTGCTGTTTTGTTGTCGTTTATCGGTGATTGCGGCTCTATAACAGCCAGTGAGTGATTTTGTGAATTGAAAGAAAACCAAACAGGAGAGCCTGAATCGGGAATAGGTGTGCTAAAGGTTCTGGGATGGTCAGCATTACCTGTAGGTTTAATGGTAAAGATGATTACGGAATCAGAATTTGTATTCTTTTCGGAGAATTGGATCACACCATTGATTACTGAAAATCCCTCGATGCCCTCAGATTTGACATGACACCAATCGTATATCCAGCCACTCCTTAGTTGGTCCTGTTTGGGCGATACCTGTTGATCATCAATGGTTATGTTTAGCTCTACTTTCATTACTCTATCCTCTTTGTCAAATTGGTATTGTTAACGGGTTAAATGTTGATAATAGATTGTTGATTAAATGCGACTGCCTATACCTGCAAGGCCCACAAATGATTATGCTATTATTAGCGAAGAATAATGCCATTTTTAGTCCTAATACAGTTACAGCAGATGACTGCTAAAGCTGATGCACTGAGTTCTAGGAGTTACTCATTTCTCAGCATCTGTAAACACTATATCTGGGTTGTTGACAAAAAAGAATTACACTCGATTACACTCAATTACATTCAATTACAGCGCAATATTATCCAACTGTTTGACGCCAAAATATTGATTGCAGGTGAACACTGAAATATGGTGCGCTTCAAAGGTGATGAGGCTTAAAGCAGGGTGGGGAAGTCGCAGCGAAGGCTGGTAACCGCTGCCGGTATCAAGGCAGATCACATTTTCACTTTTTGTCACTCGGAGCAGCGGTGTATGTCCGGTGATCAGGTAATCAATATCTTTGATCGGGTAGATTTGATGATTTCTATGTCGTGCCCTTGACCACAGGCAATGAGTCTGATTTTTAGGGTTGTCAAAAAAGGTCTTATCGTGGAGTTGTTGCCAAGACATTTCTTCAGGAAAATCAGCATGAATAATGCCGATGGTTTTATCGGCCAGTTCAAGCTCGATGGCCAGGGTCAGTTTATCTTCGACTAACGCTTGAGCCGCGGCTTTTTCGTCTGCGTTGAGGCTTAGCCACCACTGACCACCGTTGGCAAACCAGTTTTCTTGCATTCTTGGCATTGACTTACAAGCGCTGAGCAACAATTGCTCGTGATTGCCGACCACACTGTGAAACCAGGGCTGTTTAAGCAGTTGCAGTGTTTCTAGACTGGCCTGACCGCGATCAATTAAATCGCCGCAAGCAATCAGCCGATCGGTTTCTTTATCAAAATCGAGGTAGGCTAATAACTGTTTGAGCAAGCCAATTTCGCCGTGTATATCACCGCAAACAAAATCTCGACCATTGGCATTGAGGGCTAATTTTTTAACCTGTGTAAACAGTGCTGAGGTTAAATCCATTGATTGACTGATGTGACTATTCCTGCTGCTATATTATTTTTTGATTATGGCACTTATTCGAGAACAATGCACTATTCACTTGCTTTGGCGGGTACAGGGCTATTGCTGCCAATCCCCAGCACCACGGCAACTGCGGCGATAGTAATTAATGCCCCGCCGACACCTATTAGTGCGATAAACACGCCAATTATTTCGGCCAGATAACCAATCACAATGCTCGGTAGACCTAGGCCGATATAGGCAAACAGAAAATAACCCGACACCGCTCTGGCACTATGCTCACCGCTGCTGGCTATCACCGCGGCAAGGCCACCCTGATAAATCAGGCCAAAACCCGTTGCCCCGGCAAGCGCGGCTGAGACCAGCACCATATTCAATGATTGAATGGCAACCCCTGCTAGTAACAGCACAAATCCGAATCCGAGTAAAATATAACCCCAGGTCAATGATTTACGTGAACCGATTTTACGGGCCAGCGGCTGAAATATGGCCCCGGTCGCAATTGATAAAAACACCACCATGGCACTCCAGCCGGTAAATCCGATGCGTTCCAGTTCACCCGGCACCACGGCTATCATCACCCCATTGAGTGACCAGGCCAGTAGAATGGCAACACAAAAACCGATGGTTTTCATCGATATATAGGGCAAACGCACCATGCGGGCGTTGCTGGTATTGGTCGGATTGGGCATAAAGACCATCGCCACCAAGCAAATGATGGTGGCGATGGTGACAATATAATAACTGTGGGGGGTGAGACTGTTGTGATAGAGCAAAGAGGCACCGGTTAATAGTGAACCGCTGCCCAGACCCAAGGTGGTGGTAGTGCCTGTAATAATGGCCACTGAGTGACTGCTTTGGAGGATTTGTGCAATATAAGCAGCACTGGCCCCGAGGGTCAGACCCACGGCAATACCTTGTAAAATCCTCACATTGATTAGCATTGGCATGGTCGGTTCAAAGATGATCAGCATATTGGCTGCCAATGCGACAACCAGACCCATTAGCATCACTGGTTTACGACCGAGTCTGTCGGAAATACCCCCGAGCATAATCAGCACCGGGATGAGTCCTGCGACATAAGCGGCAAAGGTCACCGCGACCAGTCCTTCACCGAATCCGGCAGCTTGCGCATACACCTTGTACATTGGCGCTTCGAGGTTGACGGACAGTGTGATCACCAATAATGCCGCCGTGACGATGCAAACTTGCGCGATGCGCAGCGTGTTTGATATCGGGGTAGAGTCAGCTTGGGCATGGGTATTGTCTGGCATAGGTTTGGTGTTCCCGGGTTGAGCACCCGTTTGATATTTGCTTGATTATAGCTATAGTCTAGACCAGTTTGGCGCTAAAGATTCATAAATTTATTAAAAGCTGACACTTGTGTCAAGTTCTAAAGCTGGTAGAATCCCCTTCAGATAACCGTCCAGATTAGCACTAGCGCTTGCCTTTGGGTCAAAGTATGCTTTTCTTAAGTAGGCTGATAAACAAATACGTATTACAAAGATAGGCAAATATGACAGATCTCACCATTCGTTTTTTACTCAATGATCAACTGGTGACGTTGACCGACGTCGAGCCAAACTTGACCATCTTGCAATACCTGCGAGATATCCGCGATATGCCCGGCACCAAAGAAGGTTGTGCCTCGGGTGACTGCGGCGCATGTACCGTGGTTGTCGCAGACGTTGTTAGCAAAGACAAAGTGGACGTTTTACGCTATAAATCGCTCAATGCTTGCATCGCTTTTATTGGTTCTTTACAAGGCAAGCAACTGATCAGTGTAGAGCATTTGAAAAATGGCGACCAACTGCACCCGGTGCAACAAGCACTGGTGGATAACCATGGTTCACAATGTGGGTTTTGTACACCGGGTTTTGTGATGTCGGCTTTTGCGCTGCATAAGCATAACAGCACTCCAGACCGAGAGGCGGTAGAAGAAGCGCTGGCGGGCAATTTATGCCGTTGTACGGGTTATCGTTCAATCATAGATGCCGCGATGACACCGACCGATGAAAGCGTTGCTGATGCCTTTGCCGTGGCTGAGCAACAGACCATCAATAAACTCAAAGACATTCAGCAGCAGGCGCTAAAAGTGTTAAAGGTCGATGATAATGTGTTTTATTCTCCGGCCAATGTCGATTCACTGGCGCAACTATTGATCAACAAACCCAAAGCAACCTTGGTGGCGGGTGGCACCGATTTGGCGTTATCGGTGACCCAGAACCTCAATACCATCGAACAACTGATTTATCTGGGTAATGTGGTCGAACTCAATGAAATTAGCGAATCAGCTAGCCACATAAACATCGGCTCAGCGGTGCCCTACAGTGAATTCACTGCTTTACTGAGCAAACATTACCCTGATTTAGGTGCGATGATTTTACGCATTGGCTCTGGTCAAATTCGTAACGTCGGTACTCTAGGCGGTAATATTGGCAATGCTTCACCTATCGGTGATATGCCGCCAGCCTTGATTGCGTTAGGGGCGACCATGACGTTACGCAAAGGCGCGAGCGAGCGAACCATGTTGGTCGAGGATTACTTTAAAGGTTATAAAGTCACTGATTTGGCTGAATCCGAATTTATTCATACCATTCATATCCCCAAAGCCCAAGCGGGTCAGCAGCTAAAAGTGTATAAAATCTCCAAGCGGATTGATGACGATATCTCCGCCGTACTGGCGGCATTTTTCATTGAAATAGACGGTAAAAACATTAAAACCGCCCGTTTTGCTTTTGGTGGTATGGCCGCAATTGCCAAACGTGGCAGTGCTTGTGAGGCAGCGTTAGTGGGTCAGCCATGGCAACAGGGCACCATTGATGCGGCGAAATTGGCCTTGGCGCAAGATTTTCAACCAATGTCTGATGTACGGGCTTCCGATGCTTATCGCATGAAAGTCGCTCAAAACTTAATCCAAAAGTGCTATTTTGAATTGCAAAATCGCACCATCGAAACGCGAGTTTTCCAATATGCGTAATCTGATTGAGCTGACTGAACAGCAACTAGAAGCTTCACAAACAAGCCCTCAAACCCGCCCGCCAGCGACTGCACAAGGTGGGGTTGGCAAGTCGAAAAAACACGAAAGTGCCGAGAAACACGTCAGCGGTGAAGCGATTTACATCGATGATCGCCCGTCATTGCGTGGCCAGTTACATGCCGCCGTGGGTCAAAGTGCTCATGCTCATGCCAAAATCATCAGCATCGATTTAACCGCAGTTAAAGCAGCCCCTGGTGTGGTGGCGGTGATCACCGTCGATGATGTGCCTGGTCATGTCGATATCGGCCCGGTTTTTCCCGGTGATCCGGTGCTGGCACAAGGGCTAGTAGAATTTGTCGGTCAACCGATTTTTGCGGTAGCTGCCACCAGTCATGATTTGGCCCGCAAAGCCTGTAAACTGGCAAAAATTGACTATGAAGTATTAGAGCCGGTGTTAACCGTCAAAGACGCGCTGGCCAAGCAACACTTCGTGCGCCCACCGTTTACCATGCAAAGAGGTGATTCAGTTAACGCTATTGAAGATGCCGAGCATCAATTGTCTGGCCATATCAGTGTCGGCGGTCAAGAGCATTTTTACCTTGAAGGCCAGGTATCTAGTGCTGAGCCGACAGAAGACGGCGGCATGTCGATTTTTTCATCGTCACAACACCCCAGTGAAGTACAAAAACTGGTGGCCGAAGTGCTGGCCATTTCACTGAACAAAGTGGTGGTCGATACTCGGCGGATGGGCGGCGGTTTTGGTGGCAAAGAAACTCAGGCCGCACCTTGGGCTTGTTTGGCGGCATTATTGTCGAATGTCACTAAAAAAGCGGTTAAAATGCGTCTTAGTCGGGTCGACGATATGGTGTTAACCGGCAAACGCCACCCGTTTGAAAATACGTATCAGGTTGGTTTTGATGGCAATGGTCAAATCCAAGGCATCAATATCACCGTTAATGGTGATTGTGGTTATTCGCCAGACTTGTCTGATGCCATCGTCGATCGGGCGATGTTTCATTCAGACAATGCTTATTACCTTGATCAAGCGACGGTGACAGGCAATCGTTGTAAAACCAATACCGTATCACACACCGCTTACCGCGGATTTGGTGGCCCACAGGGCATGATGACCATAGAAATGGTGATGGATGATATCGCTCGTTACTTAGGCAAAGATCCGCTGGATATTCGCCAAATCAACCTTTACGGCCAGCATGAACGTAATGTCACCCATTATCATCAACAGGTTGAGCACAATAACTTGGCGAAGTTGATCAGTACTTTGGCCAAAAGTGCCCAATACGTTGAGCGACGCCAGCAAGTCAGTGAATTTAATCGCCAGAATCCGTTATTGAAAAAAGGGTTGGCGCTAACCCCGGTGAAATTTGGCATATCGTTTACCGTGCAGCACCTCAATCAGGCAGGCGCGTTGGTCCATATTTACACCGATGGCACCATTCATTTAAACCATGGCGGCACCGAAATGGGCCAGGGTTTGTTTACCAAGGTTGCCCAGATTGTCGCCGAAGAATTCCAAGTTGATGTCGATACCGTCGGAGTATCTGCCACCCGCACCGACAAAGTGCCGAACACTTCCCCCACTGCCGCTTCATCTGGCACCGATCTTAATGGTAAAGCGGCGCAAAATGCGGCCAGAATCATCAAAATTCGTTTAATTGATTTTGCCATCAAACATTTCTCTGTTGAGCGTGATAAAGTCGAGTTTAGCAATAATCTTGTCATTATCGGCGACAAACAGCACTCGTTTGCCGAATTTGTTCAGCTAGCGTATATGAACCGAGTATCGTTATCTTCCACCGGTTATTATAAAACCCCGAAAATTCATTTTGATCGCAAAACCGCCAAAGGGCGACCGTTTTTCTACTTCGCCAACGGCGCGGCGGTCTCTGAGGTGTTGATTGATACCTTGACTGGCGAATATAAATTGCTTGCCACCGATATCTTGCAAGACGTTGGCGCGTCATTAAACCCGGCGTTAGATATTGGCCAAATTGAAGGCGCATTTATTCAAGGCATGGGCTGGCTCACCAGCGAAGAATTGATGTGGAACGAAAAAGGGCGCTTGTTGAGCAATAGCGCGGCGACCTATAAAATTCCGGCGATCAGCGATGCCCCGGCCCATTTTAAAGTGGACATCTTACCCGACGATCCTAATCGCGAACACACGGTTTACCAGTCTAAGGCAGTCGGCGAACCTCCTTTTATGTTGGGCATCAGTGTATGGTCAGCATTAAGAGACGCGATTGCCAGTGTCGCCGATTATAAAGTCAGTCCACAACTCGATACCCCGGCCACGCCAGAGCGAGTATTGTGGGCGGTAGAACAGATGCAGCAAGCATCTTTAACCGGTGAGAAACAATCATGAGTAGCAACTGGACAGAAGCAGTACATCGTCTGAACCAAAAAGGTCAAGCGTATGTATTGGTGACGTTAATTGGCGTCTCTGGCTCTACCCCGCGAGACAGCGGCACCAAAATGGTGATCACTGCCGACAGCATTTACGACACCATTGGTGGCGGTCATTTAGAGCATAAAACCATTGCTTATGCCCATACAATGCTGGCGCAACAAAAGGCTAGCCAGCATCTCGAACATTTTCAACTCGGTGCCAAACTGGGCCAATGTTGTGGCGGCGCGGCCAGTGTTTTATTTGAATCGTTTGCCGCCAGTTGTGTCAATATCACCTTATTTGGTGCCGGTCATGTGGCGACGGCATTGGTGGGCATATTGTCGGGGTTGCCATGCAAAGTGACTTGGGTCGACAGCCGCGAAGAACAATTTCCGTCAGCCCCTTATATGCAATCATTAAGCAATATCACCCCGGTGGTCAGTGAATCGCCCTGCGATGAAGTGGCGACCATGGCGGCCAACAGTTATGCCATCGTGATGACCCATAATCATGCGCTCGATTTTGACTTGTGTCAGCATATTCTCAAACGTGGCGACTTTGCTTATTTGGGATTAATCGCGTCAGACACCAAGTGGCGGCGTTTTCAACAACGTTTTAGCCATCGTGATATTGATGAAGCGCAGATTAAGCGAATGCAGTGCCCGATTGGTTTGCCCCAAGTGACGGGCAAAAAACCGATGGAAATTGCGGTGGCCATCGCGGGCCAACTGATAGAGTTATACCAAACCGCCAGTGCCAAGGCCATTCCAGCACATACTCAAGTACCAGCAAAACAGGGTGTGCACTGGAATGAAATTAAACAGTTGATGACCACCACTTAAAAGGAGAATGTAATTGAATCATTTTGCCCTGCGCAGTAACAGAGTGATAGCCAACGGTGCAATGAAACCGGGCTGCGTCGAAGTTAAAAACCAGCAAATTGTCGCGGTTCACCGCCATGATTTTACGCCAAATTGTCCGGTCGAAGACTTGGGCGATTCGGTATTAATGTCTGGCTTGGTCGACTCACATGTGCATATCAATGAACCTGGTCGCACCGAGTGGGAAGGCTTTAATACCGCCACTCAGGCCGCCGCCGCAGGGGGCATCACCACTTTGGTGGATATGCCGCTTAACTGTATTCCGGTCACCATCAATAAAGCCGCCTTTAAAGAAAAACTCGCCTCAGTGAGTGACAAATTATGGGTCGACTGTGGTTTTTGGGGCGGTGTGGTGCCCGACAGTATTGATGACTTGGATGAATTGCTTGAAGCCGGGGTACTTGGGGTGAAATCGTTCTTAATTGACTCTGGTATTGAAGAGTTTCCTAATGTTGCCGAAGACGATATTCGTCGCGCCTTGCCGATTTTGGCCAAACACGATGTGCCTTATTTAATTCATGCCGAATTAGATCGCGAACAAAAACCAGCCGCAACCATTGGCGAAAACTATCAGAGTTTTCTCGCTTCTCGCCCTAAGCACTGGGAAAACGAAGCGGTGGCGTTAATGGTGAAATTGGCCCAAGAAGCCGCTGACAATGGCCATCAATGCAAAGTGCATATCGTCCACTTATCCTCGGCCGAAGCTTTAGACAGTATTTCGCAAGCCAAAGCACAGGGTTTGCAATTTACCGCCGAAACCTGCCCACATTACCTGACCTTATTCTCAGAAAGCATTCCCAATGGCAAAACCTTGTTTAAATGCTGCCCGCCCATTCGTGAAAATGACAACCGTGAAATACTGTGGCAAGCGGTAGAAGATGGCCGAATCAGCTTTATTGTCTCTGACCATTCGCCCTGTACGCCGCAGTTAAAATGCGTCGATAGTGGTGATGTCGAAAAAGCTTGGGGCGGCATTTCTGCGTTGCAATTTGGTTTGCCGCTGATTTGGACCGAAGCGAAAACCCGGGGGTTGTCATTGGTAGAAATCAATCGACTGATGTCGCTGGAAACTGCTAAGTTTGCCGGATTATCTCAGACAAAGGGTCAGATATCGGCGGGGTTCGATGCCGACTTACTGGTATTTGATGACGGCAAAGAATATGAAATTAGTAATGAAATGATCAAACATCGCCATAAAATCACGCCATATGCTGGCAAAAAAGTCTCTGGCGAAGTTCAAAGAACGTATGTGCGAGGCCAGTTAGTGTATTGCGACGACCAATTCCAACATCAACCCATTGGCCAACCTATTTTGAAACAACGGTAAACAGTAAAGTTATGACAGACAATACAGCATTAGATTTGCATTTTAAAACCCATTATATCGATTTGGCCAGTGAGCGGGTTGGCGGTGAGACCTTGTCTTGCAGCGATGACTTTTTTGCCGAAATGGAAAATTTACTGAAAACTGGGCGAGGTATTTTTATCGATGATAAATATACCGAACGCGGCAAATGGATGGACGGCTGGGAATCTCGCCGTAGTTATGGACGAGACAATGGCAGAGAATACGATTGGTGTATTATCCGTTTAGGTATGCCGGGTTTTATCCGCGGCGTTGATGTCGACACCCATTTTTTCAAAGGTAATTCGCCACAAACGGTGTCGATTGAAGCCTGTAACAGCGATACTCAACCGGATGATAACACTCAATGGCAACCCATTTTGGCCCAGAGTGACGTGGATGCGCATAGTCAAAATCACTTTGAAATTGACTCAGCACTGGCAGGTGAAGAATGGACCCATGTTCGCCTAAACATCTTTCCTGATGGCGGCGTCGCGCGTTTTAGAGTGTATGGCGAAGCCAAAGTGAACTGGAGCGACTTCTCACCCGGTGAACTGATTGACTTGGCGTATATTAAAAATGGCGGCAAAGCCTTGCTGGTCAGCGATATGTTTTTTAGCGATAAAAATAACCTGATCATGCCCGGTCGTGGTAAAGACATGGGTGATGGCTGGGAAACCAAACGTCGACGTGATCCGGGACCTGATTGGTCGATTGTTAAATTGGCCGCCAGTGGCAGTGTTAACAAAGTGATTATCGACACCCACCATTTTAAAGGCAATTTTCCTGACAGCTTTACCCTTGAAGGCTGTGTTAGTGACAATGATGACTTCACTAAACAGCAGGGCAATCAGTCTAATAACAATGTAAAATGGCTACCCATTATCCCCAACAGTAAATTATATGCCCATCGCGAACATCTGTTTATGAACGAGATTGTCGCCGATGCAGGGCAAAACTTCACCCATGTGCGCCTGAGCATTTACCCTGATGGTGGGGTGAGCAGAATGCGTGTATTTGGTCATAAAGCTTAACTCGTTATCGTCCATAAACTCACATCCATGTGAGATTTATGGATGAAGCTACGTTTAAGCAAGTGAAACTACGCTTACATTTCAACAAGTTGAAATGGCAGCACATCCATGTACCGGATAGTAATCGCCCTGAAACTGCGTTTCAAAACGGGCACTAACTAGAGTGGGGGAAATAAATGACAATCGATGATCTTAACAACCAATCGAAGCAAGATGCCGCTTATGCATTGCTGCAATGTTGTACCAGTGCCCGTTGGGTCGAAAAAATGCTCGCCTGCCGCCCATTTTTTAATTTTAGGGCTGTTCATGAGGCTGCCGATCAATGTTGGTTACGCCTGGATGAAGCAGATTACCTGCAAGCCTTTGAAGGTCACCCAAAAATCGGTGACGTTAACAGCTTGCGGGCCAAATATGCCAATACCAAAGCGTTGGCCAGCGGTGAGCAAAGTGCGGTGAGTGAAGCCTCTGATGAGGTGCTGACTCAGTTAAGTGAGGGCAATGAAGCGTATTTTAATCAGTTTGGTTTTATCTTTATTGTTTGTGCCACCGGCAAAAGTGCTGGCGAAATGCTGGCACTGTTGCAAGCGCGTTTGCCCAATAGCCGTGATATCGAACTGAAAAAAGCCGCCGAAGAACAACGTAAAATATTCCATATTCGTTTGGAGAAATTATTATGAGCCAAATCACTACCCACGTCCTTGATACCACCCGAGGACAACCTGCGGCGAATCTGCCGATCACTTTGTTTGCCCAAAACTCTGATGGTTGGACAGAGCTGGCAGGCGGCGTGACCAACGCTGATGGTCGTATCGCTGGTTTGCTCGACGAATCAGTCAAACTGGCCGCAGGCATTTATCGAATGCACTTTGCCACCAAGGTGTATTTTGACGCCAATCAAGAAACCGGATTTTATCCTTATGTCGACATCGTCTTTGAACTGGACGGTAACGGTAACCATTATCATATTCCGTTGTTATTAACGGCTTATGGTTATTCGACCTATCGGGGCAGTTAATTGATGCAAAGCAGAACAATCGTCGCCAAACCCTTAACCCGTGACAATTTCAGCGCCTTTGGTGATGTGATTGAAGCGAGTGAGCAGGTCAACCATTTCCCTATCAACGATGGCAATTCCGAACGTTTCCATGATTTGGCCACGGTGGATGTTGGGGATGGACGAACGTTGATCAATATCTTTCGTTCAAAGCCATTAATCGAGTCATTAGAGCAACCATTAGCGATAAAAATGATGGAACGTCACCCGCTGGGTTCTCAGGCATTTATGCCGTTGAGCGACCAGCCCTATTTGGTGGTGGTAGCCCCTAAAGGTGAATTAAAAACCGACTTAATCGAAGTGTTTTTGGCCAGTAACCGTCAGGGGGTTAATTACCACACAGGCACTTGGCACCACTATTGTTTGGCGTTAAACCAAGTGAGTGATTTTATGGTGATTGATCGTGGCGGTGATTGCCATAACTGTGACGTAGAGACCCTTGATGGCAGTATCGTTATTATGACAAATGAACAGGACAAGTAGTTGAAAGTTTTTCGCGGCGAGATTTTACATTTTTTGGCTGATCCGGCCAAATCCTTATCAGCAGAAGCACCATCGAATGGTTTAGAACAGTGCTACCAGTATTTTGCTGATGGCTTGCTGGTGGTCAATAATGGCCTGATTGAACGTGTTGGTGAGGCTACAACCCTGTTGGCGACCTTGCAAGCAGGTGTTGAAGTGACCCATTATCCCAATGGCTTAATGGTGCCGGGGTTTATCGACACCCATATTCATTACCCACAAACCGAAATGATTGCCTCTTATGGCGAGCAACTATTGCAATGGCTTGAAAATTACACCTACCCGACAGAGCGTCAGTTTAAAGACCAGGCTTATGCCCGTGAAGCGGCCGAATTTTTTATTGACCAGCTGATGGATGCTGGCACCACCACCGCCTTGGTGTTTGGCACCGTACATAAAACCTCTGTAGACGCTTTTTTTACCGTGGCAGAGGCGAAAAAACTGCGGATGATTTGCGGCAAAGTGTTGATGGACCAAAACTGTCCAGACGATTTACAAGACACCGCACAGACGGGTTATGATGACAGCAAAGCGTTGATTGAAAAGTGGCATGGCAAAGATCGGCTGCAATATGCCGTCACGCCACGTTTTGCCCCCACTTGTTCGCGGGCGCAACTCGATAAAGCCGGTGAGTTGCTTAAACAGTATCCCGACGTTTATATGCATACCCATCTGGCTGAAAACAAACAAGAAATTGCCTGGGTGGATGAGTTATTCCCCGACAGTAAAGATTACCTCGATGTGTATGATCGCAGTGGTTTACTGGGTAGACGTAGTGTTTTTGCCCACGGCGTACACTTGCATGATGACCAATGCCAACGCCTAGCCGAGACAGAGTCAGCCATCGCTTTTTGTCCGACCTCTAATCTGTTTTTAGGCAGTGGTTTGTTTAACCTTAAACAAGCCGAGTCGTTTGATGTTAACGTTGGCCTAGGCACTGATGTTGGTGCGGGCACATCGTTTTCGATACTGAAGAGCTTAAACGAAGCCTATAAAACCCAGCAATTGCGTGGTGAAAAATTAACCCCTTTTAAATCCTTTTATCTGGCGACCCTTGGCGGCGCGGTGGCATTGGATTTGGATGATAAAATTGGCAATTTTTTACCCGGTAAAGAAGCCGATTTTATAGTCATTGATTATTCGGCGACACCCTTGATGGAAAAGCGCATTGGCCATTGCAAAACACTGGCCGAAAAGCTGTTTGTGTTGAGTATGTTAGGTGACGAACGCCATGTGTCGGTGACCCATATTTTGGGTGAAGCAGTGACCGACTAGACTAGGCGACATGATACTTTCGATTGACGGTAGGATGTGGTGAGCCAAAGCGAAACCCATCATCATTAGGTTGAGCACAAACCCAATTTTAAACATAGAAAGCAGGACAGTTATGGACTCATATATAAATGAATGGTTGAATCTGATAGTGCGATTTGCCCATGTGATCACCGGTATTGCCTGGATAGGGGCATCCTTTTATTTTGTCTGGTTAGACAATCATTTAGAAACCCCACCAAAGGAAAAAGCCGACAAAGGAATAAAAGGCGACTTATGGGCCATTCACGGTGGCGGTATTTACGAAGTGGCGAAATACCAACTCGCTCCACCAGTGATGCCGCAAACGCTACACTGGTTTAAATGGGAAGCCTACACCACCTGGTTGACCGGTTTTTTACTGCTGACGTTGATGTATTACGTCGGTGCAGAAGCTTACCTTATCGACAAGAGAGTGGCAGATATCAGCCAGATGCAAGCCATTGGCATCGGTATCGGCGCCATTGTCGGCGGCTTTTTGTGTTACGAGGGTATGGTACGCACCAAGCTTAAAGACCATGGTTTGATTCTGGGCTTGTTATTAGTGATTCTGATGACTGCGTTGTCATATGGCTTAACCCAGGTGTTTAGCGCCCGTGGTGCTTATATCCATATCGGCGCTATTATTGGCAGTATCATGGCAGGAAACGTCTTTTTCGGCATTATTCCTTCACAAAAGGCCTTGATTGGCGCAATTGAACGGGGTGAAACCCCCGACTCGTCTTATGGCCTCAATGCCAAATTACGCTCAACCCACAATACCTACACCACCTTGCCCATTATCTTTATCATGATTAGCAACCATTACCCCATCACCTATAACCATGAATACAATTGGGCAGTGCTGGTGGTGATGATCATGATCACCGCTGCGGTACGTCAATATTTTGTATTGCGTCATTTTGGCAAGCAAAAGCCACTGATTTTGGTCGGTGCCGCGGTGGCATTAACCATCTTGGCGTATGCCATTGCACCGCAGAAAAAAGTGCTGAGCGAAGCAGATAAAAAGCAAACCATCGATGTCGCTAAGGTTGAACAAATCATTAAGGCTCGCTGTAGCACTTGCCACTCGGCTAACCCCACAGATAATGTTTTCACCGTGGCACCAGCAGGGGTGATGTTTGATGATATCACCGCCATGAGCCAGTGGGCATCACGCATTAAAGCACGTAGTGTTGATACCAACGATATGCCACTCGCCAATAAAACCGGCATGACCGATGAAGAGCGTGAGTACTTGGGGCTTTGGTATGCCAAGGGTGCACCGAAGTAGGACTGACGTTCGGTTGTAGTGGCTACTTGAGGTTGGCGCTTAGGTAAGCTATTGATGTTACTGGATTTTATTTCTGCTTAGAGATAATCATCAGTCAGTTGGTTATTTCTTTTGGAGGTTAGCGCAAAACTAATCTTTTATCGGGGTTTATGTGACAGATAATACCCATTTACCCTGATTATTTGTATTGATCGGTCAAAACAAGTCAATATGATATTCAAAATCCTCTATATCGATTAGCGCTAACCTATGGTTCTCATCAAATCCCTAGGAGGCGCTTCAACGCAGGCCATGGAAAATGGCACTTCTGCTTGTTGTGCTGGTTTAATTGGCTGATGGTGGATTAATTTAACAATAGGTTAGCGCTATTGGCTGTTTTTGGCTAGACTGGATGTGCCTTTGCGAGAAGGCAGTCGCACCCCGCGTGGGTGCGCACAATGTGCGTTATTCGCTGTTTAATGCGGAAGGTCTGAGCTTGGAGTAAACCGATCTTCCAAATATAGGTGACAACAGGTCTATGCGCCCCGTATTACTTGCTAACTACAGCTACAGATCTAACCCTCTTATTAGTAGTATTTCGCTCAATCATAAGGATTAAGCCTGCATCTTTGCTCAAAAATCAGAATATTTCAAGTTTATCCGCATATACGGCAAAAAAGAGAAAACATCGAGGCGTAAAACCTGTAAGGGTCTGGCTATGGTGCTTTTGTGTGGGAGACTTCCCAGAGAGACGTTGTATTAAATTGATATGATTCAACTTAGCAAAGTTACCAATTCATCCCAATCAGCTAACGCATTTGAACCTCTAGTCTCCAAATAAGGCCTAAAGAAGCCACATGTTTTTTTTGCTACTTTGCCCATCGAATTTTTATACATAGCAACATCAATACGATTAATATTAATGGAAAATCGAACTTGTTCAAAATAATTTAAAACCAAAATGAATGACTGCTTTAGTAATGCATCTTTTTCAATTTTGTCTAAAAGCTCGTCGTCACTAAGTTGACTCTTTCTCTCTATAAGATCCCGAATTAATTTTCTTGCTTCAAATAACTGTGGGTCATCCCACTTCTCAATGAGATTATAAGTATTCTCTAAAATTTGGTAATGGCGACCTTCTATAGTATTAGTCGCATTTATATATGTTGGTAATATTATCCCAAGACCACCTAAAGCAAGAAATACGATTTTGATAGTTTCAATAGTATTAGTGCTTCCTGCTGGGATTGTTCCCACGTATGTACTATATCCAATGGAAGTTGTTCCCAGTATCCAAAGAATATTAATCCATAGAAAAACATACCACTTTTCTTTTATAAGTCTAGGCATTTATCCAGTCTTCTTTAACTTTTATGTTCGGTATAATGATAATTTTAGGTCATAAAACTTTTTTATGTTATTTATTTAAGAGGAAAGCGTCTATTCTTGTCCCAAATGATTACTTTAACTATATGTAAGATGTAGAGTTACAGGAATAGAATGTATTGAGTGCACGAGACCTTCATTATCTGATTACTACAGCTGTCGGGTTAACCATTGATTCATAAGGGTTATTTGTTGTTAGCCATATCTTAACCATCTTCATGGTAGAATTATTGGCAGAATGATAGGGTTATTATGATTACGGATGACGATTTTCAAGAGCATGAAACGAAGCGGGTAGCGGCGGTAAAGGCGCTGGAACGAGCTGATTATACAGCTGCGATTTCTGGGCGGGATAATGGCCGGATTAAGCGGTTTGGGTTTGAAGGCAAAGCGATTCAAGACAAAGCCCGCAAGGAGCGCGAAAAGCAATCACTTGCTCAAGCGCTTAAAATCAGTGCGGCATATGCCAAACTCTACAACAGCACAATGCAGAGCTTACATGATGCGACAACCGCCGTTTATGAGGCGCAATTGCTTGCCTCTATGGCGTTGGAGAAGACGCAAGCCGCACTCAAACAAACATTAACTGAAGCTAGCATGACACCTGATGGTGTCGCGGTGTTTCTATCCCAAGACGGAGCAGCTTATGATCAGGATGGTAAAAAGTTGGATGATGAAGTGTTAATGGGTGTGTTTTGGCAGGAGAACGCACCGTCTTGGGAAACCTATCAAGCACGTCAAAATGACGTGCAAGCCAAGCAAGAGCGGCTTGATTTGATGAATGGTCATGATTTACGCCTAGCAGAATTACAGACCAAAATGGAAGATGAAGATAATCCGCTTAGTATGGACGAATTGAAAGCCGTCAACGAAGAGGTAAAAAACATTATCAAAGACACCAAACGAAGTCATACGGCAGAAATTGAATTTAGTATTCAAAAAACGCTACCAGCGGCACTTCCTGATCTGAACCTTTAGTCATTTGCGATAGGTTCCGCATTTCCTTTCTGTTAGCGCAAGCAGCACTGCACTGGGCGTTGAATCTGGATATTTCTCCATGCTTCCTAAAATAATACCATTTTTCTTTGCCGTATCGGTGTAATAGCAATCATAAACGCACTGACCTTGCTTTTCACTTTTAGCGGCGGCAACGTGAAAAAGTGCGCCTATCGCCCCAGTGAGCCAATATTTTTTCTCGTTACTTTGAAGCTTCAAAAAATCCTTGTTTTTAAACCCTTCCACCCATACAGGCGTATTTAATCCGTTAAAAATCAACAAACTAAAAAAAATAACGTGCAAAGGCTTTAACTTATCTTTATAAGTTGGGGATGCTAGAATTTATAAGGCTTACCAAGGATGCAAAGCACAAAAAGAAAGAAAGGACATGGTTCTAACCCGCTGATAAATAAAGAGGAATAAGATTATGCCAACTTTTAAAGAAAAGATGGGATGATCAGAATCAAGCCTAAATCAGCAAATAATTTCAAATGCTTAGAGATCAACCACAAAATCACAATCATCCCAAGAAAGGGGCGCATATCAAGGTCGAACCTATCCGCGACCTTGGTGCGATTGCTGCGATAAAACACCATTTGCGTTATCAACACCGCTCCGTTCTTGATCTTGCTTTTAAAAGAGGGCGTTACAGGAGGATCTCCCGTAACGGGAGGTGGTGGAAAACGCGAAGCGTATTTAAACCCTAAATATAAAACTTAATAAACATAATCATTGAAATCGGTTCCAATATAATGTCTAATGCGTCCTGAGAGACTTGGGCTAGAAATCATTCCATGATTTGTTTCAACACTGCCCTGTCTTTTTGTGTCCACTTTATATCTATTGAGAGGGTGCCCCGCTGAGGCACCTATTTTGTGTTTTATTAAGGTTTGGTTGTTCAAGTATGGCGTGAAACTTTCAACGTCCATTTGATACCAAGGAGAAATTACCGTGTCATTAAGCACACTTGGCTGTTTAAAAGCACTGGCTTTAATCACTTTGGGTATTGGGCATATAAAGGTAGTAGAAGCGACGACAAGTAGGCATATTGATGCTTTCAACTTTATTGAAAAGACTTTGTCTCGCCCCTCCTCTGAAATTGATTTGGCACGTACCAAACTTACGATTGACCAGTTTGTTGATCCGTCGATTAATATTGAACAATCTTTAGAAGACCTTAACCGCATAGCGCAAACGGTTCATTCGGCCTCGACACCAGATATGACTGCCATTGATCGGATGATGTCATTACGAGCCTATTTATATGAAGGTGGCTACTGGAACCAATTTAATCCATACCAATACGATTTTAACGATCCACTGGGCACAAAACTGCACAACCAGTTGTTGCCGACTTACCTAAGCACCAAGAAAGGCAACTGTATTTCAATGCCGTTTTTGTTTATTGTTTTAGCCGAGAAGCTGGGTTTGGATGTCACTGTGGCAACAGCCCCTTTACATGTATTTGTTAAATTTAAAGATCCGATGACGGGACAAGTTTTTAATTTAGAAACCACAAATGGTGCGAAGATTGAAAATGATAACTTTTACAATGAAATGATGCCCATGACAGATACCGCCATTAAAAATGGAGTGTATTTAAAATCATTGAATAAAAAAGAAACAGTGGCAGTGATGACCATTGTCCTAAGCGAATATTACGCCGAACAAAAGCAATGGCAAAACGGCATTGATATCGTCACACTTATATTGAAATATTACCCAAATTACGCTTATGCGATGCTTAAATTAGGCAATTTTTATTCTGATTTACTGCAAGAGAAAGTTAAATTTTTCCGAGCTAAAGGAACCATTACAAAAACTGAAAAAGAACATTTGGATGATTTACACGCACAAAATCAAGGCTGGTTTACCAAAGCAGAAGCTATCGGCTGGCAACCCGTGTCACCAGACACGAACGCCAAATACATGCGCGATATGAAACAACGCGCCAATAATCAACAGCACAGATAAGAGGAAAAACAACCATGTTCCCGTGGAAGTCCATATTTACCACATTTATTATCGGATTGCTTTGCACCTGCAATCCTGCATCAGCTAGGTTTGTATCCAACGACCCTGTAACCGCTCAATCACATTTACAGCAAGGCAATATACAAGGGTTTAATCGTTACGCATACGGGAATAATAACCCGTATAAATTTACCGACCCAGACGGGCGCAACCCGTTGTTGGTATTAGTATATGCTCCCGAAGTTATTGCCCTCACAAAAGCAACTGCATTAGTAGGAAGTGCAACGGCAGTGGCCTATGGCGGGTCAGAGGCAATTAACCAATATCAAGAAGGAACAAGAAAACTTGATGATTTAGAAACAATTCATGATGCCGACCACCCACAAAACGATCCACAAATTGGTGACTTGAGTGATAGTGAATTGGAAAATGCCATTAAAGACCCGTCGAACGGAGACAAGGTAACTGTAAAAGGAGGTAAAGTTTACGATGGCAATACCCGAATAAATGAAGCAAAAACCCGTGGATTTGATGGCAACATGGTCATTCCTGTTGTAGAGCTTCCTAACCCTACAGTCGATAATGACGATCCTTTGGGATCTTATAGAGATGATAATTAATGTCTATACAGATGAATGATAAAAGCAGCCCTTCGAAAGAAGTTTTGATAACTATGTTGGGGCTTGCACTCCTAGAGATTCGTGCAAGTGACAATTTGGAATTAACCAAAGCACTGGCAGATATTTTTCATAATCTACCGCCTCACCTTGCCTTTAAGTGGGACGAACAATCGAATGTCAAAGCTTATGAGCAAATTATAAATAAGGCTCAACGATATAAATTAAAGAACTATATCATTGCGTTGCGCAAGTCTGCCGAAAATTCGCTAGTCAGGGATGTTGGCGGAACATAGACACTTAGGAATTTTGGGGATTTCGTATATTTATTTCTGTTTACAGCATTTGCATCCAAAGGCATTCCTTGGTCGTCTCCACTGGCGAATACAGTGGTCGTGATTGAGCGGCGAAACGCTCACGGAAGGCATGGAAATTTTGCGTTCCATGATTGAAAGGATTATCCTTAAGCCCAATAAAGCCAACACAGAGCTTATCATTGATCTTCATGGCGATATGGCGGGGATTTTATCTGTGGCCAGCGGACAAGACAATGTGGGGTCACTTTTGATGGGTTTTAATGACACCCAGTCAAGTGTTAAAACTGACCACCCCGATAATGCTGCTGATGAGGATGATATGCAGCGAATAACGCACGATGTGGGTGCGTGGATTGAAACGTTAATACTCATAATCTCCCATACTCCTGTATGCGTCGCACCCCGCGTGGGTGCGCACAATGTGCGTTATTCGCTGTTTAATGCAAGAGGGCTGACGCTTGATTTATAAAGAAAAGATGACTTTCGGGGGGGGAATCCCTATTATGCAGGGGATGTGTCAGGTGGGTGAACGATACTATTCCTACCTGTAATGAAGTCCACCTCGTAGGCGAAGGATGTATCGTGGGTGGTCACTCCTATTCCCACTTTATATAGCGTCAAGTACAACACAGGGCTTACTTTAATTGTTTTAACTTTTTGAGCGACTTATTGTCTACTAGCACTTGCATTTGACTGACGGCCACTTGATTCAGTTGTTGAAATCTTTCATTGATTGTCAGGTTTTACTTAATCAACTCTGCATTGAAACTTTCCAAATTAGACAGCACAACCAGTTGTTCAAGGGTGGCGTAGTCACGTATATTACCTTTCAATTCCGGGTTTTCTCTACGCCAATCACTTGCTGTTTTACCAAATAATGCGCTATTGAGCATATCTGCTTCATTGGCATAAACAAAATTTTTCGCTTGTGCTGTCTTGCCAAGCTTTGGAATGATATTTTTCTTTATAGAGTCAGTATGAATGAGGTAATTGACCTTCGCGAGCGTACGGGATACATCCCATTGTAGATTTTGTGTTTCACTTTCTTCCCGTTTTAATCGCTGAAATTCCTTTAGAAGTTAGAGCTTGAATTCAGCACTTATCCACGAAGCAAATTCAAAAGCAATATCATGGTGAGCGTAAGTACCGCCATAACGTCCTGCTTTTGATCTTGTACCTATTGCATTGGTGGTGGAAATCTACCGCTTGGGCGTCAATGAAAAACTATTTGAACCCGCTTCATTTTTAAACCCATCGAATTCGATGGAATTAAACTCAGGATTATGTAACTGCTCCCAAAGACCTATAAATTCAATGGTACTGCGATTTCGCATCCAGTTTTGCAGAATATAATCACTTCTGTCACAATCTTTGTATTTGGCAATATCTGACAAAGAAATGTAATCTTTTTTTCCTTAGGTAAAACGGATACCAAAATCCCTTTCACATCAATTTTTTGAGTCATCATATAATCCTGTTGTAATAATCGCACTGTCTATCAAATAAACGTTCATATGCTAAGTTGAATTTAAGAAGCATCTGTTGAGACACGATTGTAGTAAATGCAGAAATGCAATTCTATCAGGGATGAACCGGGTCAGGTCGCGAACGGTGAATTATTGATTTTAATCGAAATTAAATTCCGTGCTTAACAGCACCTCCCCATATAACAACAATCTACGCCCTCTATTCAACACCATTTCGTCATAGTTATTTTCACCCGTAATGTGGCAAGGATGCCGCACTTTTGATCAACAGCTTCTTGTCTTAATCGACCCTCTCTATTCAATGTTGCAGAATATTGCACCTTATCCTGTTAATGCCGTCAGATAAATAAAGCCGGATTAATGCACCATACCAACCATTACTGAATACATCACATACATTATTGGTATAAATGTTAAATTTGTAAATGCTACTCTTGCACTATCACCATTGTACACTTTAAAAAGTAAGTTAAACCTATACTAATGTTTGATTCAATAATATCGAAGTTCTCATCGAAAGTGCGACATACATCCTATAAATCACCGATATTATCTTAGCGGAATTGTATTTGTGCAATATTAACTTCACATACTCTATATCAGACACAGGATTGTTTATTATTGAATCTAAACATCAAAATTTTAACAATTAAAATAAAAAAGGTGCATTGGCAGTTGTTTTCTGTCGCTAAATAGCCAATAATGCCGCCGCCAAAATAGAATTATGGAAAATAATCACAGGCTCAGACTTGCGAGTGTTTCGTTTGTGCTATATGTTTGACGGCGGTAAAAATGGCATGAATACATACCAAGGAAGATGGATTAATACAAATATATAATGATGGAAACCTTAATAATGAAACAACTCATAAAAATCAGCTTAGCGGGTCTGTTGGGCTTAGCGGCATTGACGGTCAACACCGCCAGTGCAAGTCATATAAATAACGCGGCTTTGAGCGTTGAAAAAGCGGTTAAAGTGATATTTGAACGGCAGGCTTTATCCGTCAAAAACGGGCTGGATAATGCGGCTGGCGGAGGCGAAGAGCCACCAAAATAATTTTTAGGAGAAATAGATGGTTGAACTTCTCAGAACAATAGATGCGTTTGTTTGGCTTGCGGATGCTTTAGTTTTTGCCGTATTTTTTGTCTTTTTGCTTAAGGAGATGAAATTAAGTTCAACCTTTATTAGTCTTGGGGTGGTGATTCTATTAGATGGCATGTCAAATCAATATCTGCAAATGCTCAGAAACATGGATAACCCGGCTTATATTGAACCCGTTCGATTGGCTTGGTATGGGGGATTGGCCGCTTTTCACTATATCACCATCACAACGACCCATCGATTACACCTAATGACTAAAACCCCCTACAGCTTTATCACCAAAATGGTGTTTTTAGAATATTATTCATACGGCATAATGCACTTGGTACGCTATGTTGAGAGAACCGTTTTCCAAACCGATTATTTAAAAGAAATATATCAAAGCGGTATTCTCTCGATTAACCTGTCGACCACTGCGTTATTGATTGCTTTTACAATCAGTGTGGTCTTCTCAAAATGCAGAATGGCGCAGGGCCACAAGGGCTTGGCATGGAGGGTATAATTATTCTACTGGTGCTCGGATGTATTTACTACCACACCAAAGCATTCAACCACGCAACTGCCGATGAAGTGCAACTTCAAAAAATGAACAGTGACAAACGTGAAGACGAACAACGCAATATGTATACCTTGTCTGAATCACATCAGTTACTTATGGAACGTGTGCGTATAGAGGATATGACGTCATTTCATGATTTTGTGCCCATAGAACAACAGTATCAGCTGCAACGGTGGTATGGCAAAGTTGAGCGTTATTCAAACCAGTATTTTTCGTCTTTAAATGTGATCGAGCAGGGGCAAAAAAGCGGTGACAATAATGTCATTAATTTTGCTGAGCGATATCAATCTTCAGTGACTGACGTGGATGGCAAGACTCACGAGTAAAAACGGCTGTTTTCAGCTCTTTGCAGTCCTCCTATGAGTTATCTCAATTTATCGCACTAACTGTTATTACGTAAAAAGTGCGATAGAATCTCTTTATCTCAATCTATCGCTCTAAATGTTGTTACGCAAAAAGTGCGATAACTTTAATACTTCACCTCATAACGCAGTTTTTAAGTTGATATAAAACCAGCGACAACTATAATGAAAGTGATTGCTATCGCACTAAATCCGTAAATCAGGCGCTGATCAAATAAGAGGTGAATTTAATGTTTGTAGGTCGAGAAGGCGAGTTATCCGGTTTGTCGGATGCTGTATCCAAACCTGGTGGAAGGGCAAAGGTTATTGTTTTAACTGGACGAAGAAGGGTTGGCAAAAGTACGCTCATTGAACAATTTTCTACTTCGCAGAAAAAGCTTTCGTTTTATAAAGTAACCGGCAAGGCTCCGCAAAAAGAAAATAGAAAAGCGAATGAATTAAAACATTTGTCATATCAAATCATGTCAACATTTGACGTGCCAAGGCCTGTCTTGCAAGAGTGGGAAGATGCACTATATGCAATTGCCTCCTATGTTAAGGGGGGCAACTGTATCTTGATGATAGATGAGGTTAACTGGTTTGGCAAAACGCACGATGATATGCCTGGCGCATTATTTACCCTATGGGAATTGAAGTTAAAACACATTAAAGGTCTTACGCTGGTATTGACGGGGTCTCTAGCGGGCTGGATTCAAAAATATATCATTGAAGATGCAGGTTGGTATGGGCGTATATCATGGCAACATACGTTACAGCCTCTTGGGCTAATAGATGCGTTGGCGATGATGCCAAAAGCCGTTGGAAAGCGATTATCTAATCACGAGAAAATGCGCTTTATACTCACGTCTGGCGGTGTGCCAGCTTATCTGGAGCAATTTGATTTTCATCTGCCGTTTGATTTCAATATTCAAAAACTCGCTTTTTCTGAAGAGGGCTATTTTTATAATGAATTTGATATTTTGATGAATGATCTGTTTAGGTCGAAAGCTGAACGCATAGAGGAAATTCTATACTTCTTAAATGTAAAAAGACGCACTGCCAATGAAATCTCGCGGCATTTGAAGATGAATAAACCCAATGGCTACCTGTATGAAACTTTAGAGATGATGGAAAAAAGTGCTTTCATTGCTGCTGAAAAGAAATGGGATTTGAAAAAGGGCAAGCGAATAGAACGAGATTCTTTTTATACCATTTGCGATCCTTATTTGCGATTTTATCTTAAAGCAGTGCTGCCGCAAAAAGATCGGATAGCCAAAAAAATCGGCAAAATCCCCAATAATATAGACTCCTTATTAGGCTTTCAGTTTGAACACGTCGTCAGACAAAACATAAAACTGGTTTTTTCCGCGTTAAGAATAAGTGCCTCAGAGGTGATTTACTATGCCCCTTATAATGACAGTGGTATTCAAATAGATTTGTTAATTGAAACTACCCGCTCATTTTACATGGTTGAATTAAAGTATTATGCAGATTTAGTGCCTCAACGAGTCATTGCTGAGATGAAGCAAAAGCTTGATAGATTTGGCCTGTCACATAACAAAAGTGTAAAAACCGCGATTATGCATGTTAATGGCGCTGAGGATGGCGTCATCAATAGTGAATACGTAGATTTCTGCGAGAATATATTTGATCACCTAGCCTAAGGTGGCCTAGCAAACGAGGTCAGTCTGAAAGAAGGCAGTTGTACTGAGCGTGGGGGATTGAAGTAACTGTACACACCATCTAGCGAGATGGTGTGTACAGTGACATTAAGCTGTTAAACGACAAATATCGCGCTTAAAATCATAAAGAAGATAATCGACAGTATACCGCCTGCTGGCAAGGTGATGATCCACGATAAAAAGATATTGCGGATAATCGAAAGGTTTAACGCACCGATACCACGAGCGACACCTACACCTAACACGCCACCCACTAGGGTGTGAGTGGTCGATACCGGGCTACCAGCGGCTGTGGCAACAGCAACAACAAACGCTGCTGCTAACTCTGCGGCAAAACCGCTGCTGGGAGTTAGTTCAGTGATTTTCTTACCAATAGTCCCCATAACCTTAAAGCCATAGGTCGCCAGACCCACCACGATACCGCCAGCACCAAGCAATAAAATCCACATTGGCAGAACTGATTTAGCCGCAATCTCACCACCTGATGAAATCACACTATGAATCGCAGCCAGTGGACCAATGGCGTTAGCAACGTCATTTGAACCGTGAGCAAACGCCATCGCACAGGCGGTAAAGAGCATTAATACACTGAAAATCTTTTCGACATTAGAAAAACGCGCGTCTTTTTGCTGAGGTTCATCTTTAACATTTCTTAGTAAGAATTTACCAATCAACATCACGATAATGCCGACGCCAACTGAGATCATAAATGATTCTGGTTTACTGACATCGAGTTTTAAGTGTTTCAAGCCTTTAAGGGCGGTGACCAGTGATATTACAAAGCCAACCAAGAACATGTAATAAGGCACGTAACGTCGGGCGCGTTCAAATGGGTTTTCGGTGTTAAGTATCAACACCTGAACACTTCTAAATAAGCCAAAGGAGACGATTCCGGCAAATAAGGGGGAAGTGATCCAGCTCATGACGATGCCACCAACGACAGCCCAGTTAACAATATTAGGGTCGATACCAAACGCGGCAAAGCCAATAATTGCACCAACAATCGAGTGAGTGGTAGATACTGGCCAGCCAAAGTAACTGGCGATAAACAACCACAAGCCCGCAGCCAATAACGATGACATCATGCCAAAGACCAGTAATTCAGGGGTTGAAGCCAGTTGGGTGGTATCGATGATGCCCTTTCTGATGGTTGAAGTCACTTCACCGCCAGCCAAAAATGCACCAAGAAACTCAAATACCACCGCAATCATAATTGCTTGTTTCACTGTGATGACACCAGCGCCAACAGATGTACCCATTGCGTTAGCAACATCATTGGCGCCGATACCCCAAGCCATAAACAGGGCAAATATAACGGCGACAATCAGCAGGGTCGTACCATAGTTTTCTAATATTAAATTCATATGAATATCACTATAATTGGTTAAAATCAACGTGTGCAACCATTTTGGCTACAATATTATTGCTGTTGCCAGTTATTTGGCCAGTAAAATGCCCATTTGATGTCCGACTCTTTGGGCGTTATCGGCCAAATCGCCTAACCACTCAATGATGCGGTAAAGAAACATTACATCAATTGGGTTGAGTTCTTTTTCGATTTCGAATAATTTGCGGCGAATGGTGATTTGCAACAAATCAGTCTCATGTTCAATATCATCTAGTGTATTGATGATATCGATGGTGTTAAGCGCTTGGCGACCGGCAAAACTAGATATAACTAATCGGTCCAGTTCGTTAACCACTTTCTGTGCTTGTTTGGTGGTGCTGATACATAAATCAGCAAAGGTTTTCATTTCGTTCTGAATCGGCTCTGGGATTGTCATTTCACGGCCGAGCATCACACCTGCGATATCTCTGGCTTTATTGGCCAGTTTATCCTGGGTTTTTAATAGGCTGAGTAAATCTGCTCTGGGCACTGGCAAAAACAAGTTTTTTGGCAAGTGATCACGAATGTCTTTTTTCAACTCATCGGCTTCGTTTTCAAGCTCGACAATTCTGGCCTGAGCCTTATGCGCTAGGGCAAGATCGTGCGCTGCCAAGGCCGCGATAAAATCAGTTAAGACCGCGACGCATTCGCACACCTTGGCCATATGCTTTTGCATCGGACGCATGGGGGATTCTGCGAATAACTCTGAAATGGGGTTTTTAAATTTCATATAGCACTTCTGGCTCTGTTTAAATGAATTTACCGTCGTTAGTCAAAATAGGTATAACCATGACGATACACAAGAAGCGGATTATAGTCAGTTTATTATGACTGCACAAGCGGGTTTTTTTGCCGTAACATATTGTTGAGTTTTTAACCGTTTTAAAACAACTGTATATCTCTATTACAAATATTTTAATTTGGATTTAAATGGCTTTAAATCAGTGCGTTACAGTTAATATTGATGGTTTGTATGCGTTTACAAAATGGTGGTTTTTGAAGCAAAAAAATAACCTTAATAGGCAACCTTTTCTCGCTTGTTGTGTCGTTATTAGGCTCTGATGGTGCGCTGAATTAATGAACTGGAAGGCGCGGATGTTAATATTTTGAATCTTTATTGTTAAATTTTTGTATCAAAATAACGGCTTATTTTACTGCGAATAAGCCGTGTTATTTCTCTGACGGGTGTTTTAGTCTTCGGCCATCCAAAAATACAGTGCCACCAGACGCCGTTCTCGTTTGTCTTTACCGAAATAGCCAGTTGCGCCGTGGATCATATTGCCTTTAAACAATAGTATGCGGTTGAACTGGTTTTCGACCTGACACTCTTCGTACCAGGCTGTGGCCGGTAGGCTATTGGTTTTTAGCGCATCGACTAGGTTGGTATAGGGGGCTGGTACGATATTACCGCCGGGTGCGCCATTGTCATAACGCAGGCGATAAAATGAAGTTCCGGATTCTGGTTTTGGCTCAGGGCTTAAATATAAAACGGCGGCATAACGACATAGGTTGCGGTCATCGACGTGTGGCCTGGGGCCGCCTTCTTTTGCGCCCGTTAGGTGAACAGAGTTGGAGTCAACGGTAACATCGTCATTGCCTTCGACCATCCAGAGTCGATCTTTACCGAGTTTTTCTTTTGCCCAGTCTTCGAGTTGTTGCAGTTCGGTGGTTTTTAGTGCTTTTTTGGCTCGCATACCTGGCCATAGTTGGGTGGTATAGGGTTTGCCCAAGATCCATTTTTTTTTGTTAAAACAACGTTTGGCGATTTCTTTGGCTTGTGCCTCGGGGAAAAAATCGTCTTCGACCCAGTAGTTCACCCCTTGTTGTGGTTTTTCGTAGGGCAGGGTGGGTTGGTCGTAAGGTACGGCGGGTAAGACGGCGTCGGTAGGGACTTTGGCGTACATGATAGTATCCTGATAGCGATTTATTGATGTTACGGCGGCTAAAATAGCAAAAAATCGGCGGTTGGTAAAGCGTATGCTTATCTTTACCAACCGCTGCTATGTAAGCTATAACCGCGTTCGATTCACCGAGCGAGTATCCACCACTAAATCGCCACTATGAAACACCCCGTTCATCACCCGCTCACGCCAGGCAATGGTTGAATCATAAAATGCCGCGCCGGTATCCACCTCGCTTATCACTAGCCCGGTGGTATGCAAAGGCACATTGCCGGTGATCACGCCGTCAGGACGGATAAAAAAGCTCGCCCAGCAGCTTTGCTTGCCAGAAGAGTTTGGACAACTGATCCACATATAATTATTTGAGGCGCCAGCGTGCATCGCCGCAGGTTGGGTGATGCCCGGAATCGTTGTCGCCGGATTGTATTGGTGGTTTTCGTTACCCACCTGATGCTCCATAAATTGATACATTTGCGAACTGATGTGACCAGCATGAAAAGAATGAAACATCAGTTGAACTCCTTGACGTTTATATTCACGGTATAACTCAGGATAACGGTAATCGTGGCAAATTTGGGCACCGCAGCGAATGCCGTTGATTTCGAAGACGCAAAAGTGATTACCTGATGAATAATGGGCCAAATCACCCGTTTCGCCACTTTTATCGCCGGCACAAAATAGTTTGTCATAACGGTCGATGATTTTACCTTCATCGCTGATGATATACAGACTGTTATGGGGTTTATGGTCACCGCTTAAACGATGGCTTGAACCCAGCACCAGCCACAGCTTTAATTCTTTCGCTTGGGCCAAGATTTCTTCGCTGGCTTGTTGTAACAGATCCCAATCAAAGTCACTGGCGGTGCCACTTTTTTGTTCAAAACCACCACCAAATGAAGCAAAATCCACCCCGGCATAACCGGACAGGCACGCTTCGGGGAAGTGGGCGACATCGGCCCCTTGTTTTTTCGCCTGGGCCATCAGGGTGAGAATATGTTTACGGTTTTTGTTGATATCGGCATCGGTCGGGAATTGGCAGGTGGCGACTTTGAGTTTCATGAATACTCCTCGGTTCTGGTTTGGTTCAAGGCTAGCGTTTTTTGCCGCGGTTTGGAAGAGGCAGACGAAAAAGTAACTTCCTTGCGCACTCATCTTTCACACCATAATGGCGTTATCTTCGGCGGATATGGTTTACAATAGTGCAAACGTCGACAAGCAAAGATGAGAATAACAATGAAACCAAATAAAAATAGATTACTGCTGGCGGTGACCTTTACTATTGCCTGCACTATTACCTGCATGACCTTTACGACGGCAAACGCGCATACGGATGGGCAGACAGCGCATAATCATCCTGCTGGTAAGCCAACCATTGACCTGCAAGCTAATACCATTAGCCCATCGGCGACTTATCTGGGCAATGAAGGCGTGATGATCACCAGTGGTGACATGCATTCAACTAAGCCTGCGAAGATCACTAAGGTGCTGTTCGATCCCTTCTTTCACAATAACTACAGCATTTACCAGTTGGTGCCACGAAAGATTCATCAGGCGATAATGAAAGGCGAAAAACCTTATGATGACATCGATGCTTTGTTTATCAGCCACGCCCATGGTGACCATTTTTCGGCTGAGGATACTATTGAGTTTTTACGCGCGCACCCAAAAACCAAATTGGTGGCGCCAAAACAGGCCGTTGATGCACTTATCGGCTTGAAAAACAGTGCCGCGGTGATGTCACAAGTGACCAGTGTGGCGCTCGATTATGGTGATAAACCCTGGTCGAAAAAGTTGGGCGATTTGATGATTGAAGCGGTGAGAGTACCCCATGCTGGTTGGCCGGGTCGGGCCACGGTAGAGAATATCGTTTTTCGTGTCACCCTCAATGATCAGGTCACGGTGATGCATATGGGTGATGCTGACCCCGATGATAGTCACTTTAAGCCGTTTAAAGCTCACTGGATGCAACGCCAGACTGATACCGCTTTTCCGCCATATTGGTTTTTAACTTCGGCTCAGGGCAATTTGATTTTAAATCAGCGAATCAATGCGGTGCAGCATATTGGTGTGCACGTACCAGTGAAGGTTCCGTTACGGTTACAGCAAAGTGGTAAGGATTATTTTACTGTACCCGGTGAACAGCGAATTGTGGGAGGCGGGTAAGTAACCTGAGTTTGGCTTAATAATAGGCCGTCCAGCACCGCCCTTTTCGCCATACTCGGCGTTGAATTCGCTAGTCATAGCGGGCTATGACGTACGCAAATCCGCCTTGATTATGACGAAAATTGCAGCACTATCCCTGAATTTATAACGCTACATTAGATTTAAGATGATTGACCTCTCTTAAACCGAACTCAGGTTAAGTAGCCCCAAGATAGACAAAACCGCTGAAAATTATCCACAGTGATAATAGGGTTTTTAGCCGCCGCGGGCTGATGGCCATCGCCAGATGTCGGGCAATATATCCGCCAATCATGGCTCCAAAACCGGCAAATAGCAGCACACTATAGTTAATGGTGTCGCCGACGACAACGTAATAAGGTAATGCCACCAGTACGCTGATGGCCGACACACAGACCGCGATGGTGACGGTAAACCTGACATTATAGCCGAGCATCAATAACACAATCGCCAGTATTTCGCCGACGCCAATAGATAGCCACGAAGTGATGATGCCACCGACAAAGCAACTGGCGATGATCAATTGCTTGTTTTTGTCGGTTAGGTTTGGGGTATAAAACTCATCTGCTCGGTATTTATGTAATATCCGATACAGCATTAAACTACCAATAGTGATCGAAAAGACACTGAATAGGATGTGGATGTCAAATGGGGGCTGCGGCATCAGCTGTTGTGCCAGCAATAATCCGGCTAAACTCGGTGGCACGGTGAGCCATAACATTGGGTTGAGTTGTTCCCATGAGTGATTGGTGCTGTGTAATTCTGATCTCGCCAGTGCCAGCCAAGTCAGTGCGCCGGATGTCATACCAAAACATTGAATGGCAAAGCTGGTGGCGAGTGCTGAGGGAACGCTTAACCCTAGTACCGTAAACGCGGGCAAAAACACGATACCGCCCCCGGCACCTGTCGAATTGGCT
>JBLGCB010000016.1:0-41082 GCA_047617105.1 Phenylobacterium sp.
CAAGCATTACTCACCCGTCCGCCGCTCGACGCCTAGAAGCAAGCTTCTATCGTTTCCGCCCGACTTGCATGTGTTAAGCCTGCCGCCAGCGTTCAATCTGAGCCATGATCAAACTCTTCAATTTAAATTTTTTCAACAAGTTGAAAAAAGTGAGATTCAGCGATAATTTGCAAGCAAATTCTCTCTGAATCTTAGTTTTTAAATATTTTGCCTAAGCAAAATAAGTAAAAACCTGCTCAATGAATTCTGTTTTATTACTATATAAAAAAATATATTTCTATATGGTCACTTCACATTGTCATTAAGATTTTCTGAATTTTATGTCAGAAGTCTATATAACTGTGAGTGCCCACACAGATGATTGATTACTAATTGTTAAAGAACGTTTGCTTGGACGCTTAATTAAGTCTCAATGCTTAACAAGCCGTTGTGTCCGAAGCAGGATGCGTATAATACGCTTCCTAGTTTTAAAGTCAAACATTAAATTCTTTTATTTTTTCTAAAAGATTTTAATGATTAACCTTCTTCCTTTAATCCTTTATAACAGTGATTTACAAACTCTTTACAAAGTGAGTAAAACAAGCCTTTCAATCAAATCCCTGAAGCGGAGCGCTATTTTAACCATTTATCATTGACTGTCAAGGCTCTTTTTCATAAAGTTTTTTGACTGCCTGGTTACTGTCTAACCACTTAACACCACCTTCGCAACCCTTGCTGTAGCTGCTCTGCCGTGTCAGTGGATGCGCATTATAGGCAGATCGTATATCAATGCAAGCCTTTTTATTAAAAAGATTCATTAATTTGTCATATCGATGTTATTTGTTTGTTTTCTCATCACACCAGCCAAGTTAGCTGTTATTTTCAGGACTTAGCAATAACACCATAAACAAAGCCCTCAGCGCTGTTATAACGCCCCATGAAGCGAGATCCAACGTTATGCGTCACCAAACGCTACTCTAAGCCTATAACAAAGCCCCAAGCACGCCATGGTCGCCATCATACGGGGTCAAACGTCATACGGGGTCAGTGCAAAATAAATTTTGCGGACAAACTTGTTTGTCTCAAAATTCTTTTTTGCTTTGACCCCTGTTGCGAAGCCTACGTTACGCCAAGCCTTTAACGAAGCAGGGTCTATCTATGGCTGCAAGCGTCTACCTATCGCTGCAAGGTCACGCCTGGGCACAAACAGCGTGACCACCCTACGCCGATATATCCAGTGACCTACCAGCCGACGACAAACCCTTCAATGAAACCGTGATTTTAACGGTGACATTCACCAAACCTCATCGAAACCAAAACCGTAGGGTGGTCACGTCTTTTTGTGCCCACGCGTGACGCACCAGTCGACGACAACCCCATCCCGATCCCTCAAAAAAAAAGGCCACCCGAAGGCAGCCTTTCTTAAACCAATCGACTTAACGTCAATTAGAAAATTTTAGCAACAACACCAGCACCAACAGTACGGCCACCTTCACGGATAGCGAAGCGTAAACCTTCATCCATCGCGAGAGGTGCAATCAGTTCTACAGTCATTTGTACGTTATCACCAGGCATTACCATTTCTACGCCTTCTGGCAACTGGATATCACCAGTAACGTCAGTAGTACGGAAATAGAACTGTGGACGATAGCCTTTAAAGAATGGCGTATGACGACCACCTTCATCTTTAGACAATACGTAAACTTCTGATTCGAACTTAGTGTGTGGGTTGATTGTATCAGGCTTCGCCAATACTTGACCACGTTCAACTTCTTCACGTTTAGTACCACGTAGAAGAACACCAACGTTCTCACCAGCACGACCTTCGTCAAGCAGTTTACGGAACATTTCAACACCAGTACAAGTAGTCTTGATAGTCTCTTTGATACCAACGATGGCAACTTCTTCACCAACTCTAACGATACCACGCTCAACACGACCCGTTACAACAGTACCACGGCCTTGGATTGAGAATACATCTTCGATAGGCAGCAAGAAAGGCTTATCAATGTCACGCTCTGGCTGTGGAATGTATTCATCCAACGCACGAGCCAACTCAACGATTTTCTCTTCCCACTCAACGTCGCCTTCAAGGGCTTTAAGCGCAGAACCCTGGATTACTGGTAAGTCATCACCTGGGAAATCATATTCAGTAAGAAGTTCACGAACTTCCATTTCTACCAATTCTAGCAACTCTTCGTCATCAACCACATCACATTTGTTCATGAATACAATGATGAAAGGTACACCAACCTGACGTGATAACAAGATGTGCTCACGAGTCTGTGGCATTGGGCCATCAGTAGCAGCAACAACCAAGATTGCGCCATCCATCTGTGCAGCACCAGTGATCATGTTTTTAACGTAATCGGCGTGACCAGGACAGTCAACGTGAGCATAGTGACGACGCTCAGTATCGTACTCTACGTGTGAAGTTGAGATTGTAATACCACGTTCTCTTTCTTCTGGCGCATTATCGATTTGATCGAACGCACGAGCTTCACCACCGCCACGCTTAGCAAGAACGTTAGTAATTGCAGCAGTTAGCGTTGTTTTACCATGGTCAACGTGGCCAATTGTGCCAACATTTACATGGGGTTTATTACGTTCAAACTTTTCTTTAGCCATCGGAGGAGTACCTTTAATAATAATTTCACTGTTTAAATCAGTGTTACGTTTCAGTGTGTGTCATTAAGTCAGTGGTTTACAAAAAATGGTGCTGATAGGCAGATTCGAACTGCCGACCTCACCCTTACCAAGGGTGCGCTCTACCAACTGAGCCATATCAGCATATTTTTTGGAGCGAGCAGTGGGAATCGAACCCACGTCATCAGCTTGGAAGGCTGAGGTAATACCATTATACGATGCTCGCGCTTTAATACGCAGTAATATAAAGTGGTGGAGGGGGAAGGATTTGAACCTTCGAAGGCTGAGCCGTCAGATTTACAGTCTGATCCCTTTGACCACTCGGGAACCCCTCCACATTTTATATTTTAATGGTGCCGGCTGCCGGAGTCGAACTGGCGACCTACTGATTACAAGTCAGTTGCTCTACCAACTGAGCTAAGCCGGCACGTCATTAAGTGGTGCGCATTGTAGAGTAAGGTTTTTAGCAGCGCAAGCCCTAAATGACAATTTTATTGTGTTTTTTTCAAAATCATTTTAATTGTTAATTATTTCAACCATTAACGGCGTTTTCTAAGCCAAAATCCTCATCTTTTGAATCAGCCGCTCAACATTACGATAAGTCAGGCCATAAATCGACAATTGCGGATTCGCCCCCAAACTGGTCGGAAACACAGAACCATCAAAAACACTCAGGTTTTGCAGCTGATGATGGGCACCAAAACTATTGACCACCGATTTGGTGACATCTTCGCCCATATTACAACCCCCCATCACATGCGCTGATACCACCGACGTCCAGTAATTCTCATACGATAGTTGGTTAATGGCATCTGTTGCCTGCTCAAGCGAGGTATATTGTATCGCCTGCTTATGAATAGGAAAAACACTGGTCGCCCCGGCGGCAAATTGTAATTTAACCATGTTTAAATGGGCCTGCCGCATACCATCCCAAAGGTAATCTGAAATAGGATAATCAAGGATCGGATCACCCGCATCGCTTAATTCAACACTGCCACCGACACTGTCTTGGTGAAATCCATCGCGCATTAATGCCAGCATCACTTGAAAATGATTAAACTGCTTCATTAACGCCCCATGCGCCTCACCATAGCCGAGCATTTTGCTGCCAATCAATATCGGGTGAATCGGTGGCACTTCTAACTTATAACCCATCGGGCCGCTAACCCCCTGTTCCTCTCGCCTTCCAAACAGGAATTCATCAGAGTAAATCGATTGCGGTGCGCCGCTATGACCATTGACGGGTTCAGGCATAATGGCACCAGAGATCACCACCGGATGCAGATAGGTAAACTTACCCAATCGGCCGGAGGGATCCGGTGCTTTTGAGCGCAACAAAATCGCCGGACTGCCCATCGCCCCGGCGCTAAGGATGTAATGTTTTGCCGTTAAAGTCACTTTTACACTGTTGCGGCGCTGAAAATCTTGATCGAGTGTTAGCGCTTCAACCCCCACCACTTGGTCGTTAGCCCAGTTGAGCTTTTCGACATGCAGGTTAGAAATCAGCTTGGCTTTGAGGTTCAAAGCGCCCGGTATGGTGGTGACCAACATCGATTGTTTGGCATTGATTGGACACCCCATGCCGCAATAGCCCAAATTGGCACAACCTTTAACATTGCGTTTAATGGTCGTCGACGACCAACCCAATGTTTTGCAACCATCCAACAACGCCTGATTATTGGCATTCGGTGGTACTGGCCATGGGTGGATATTCAACCGCTGCTCGGCTTTGGCAAAATACGGCACCAGCGAATCTTTGCCATCGAGTTTAACGCCAAAGTTGTCTCGCCAATATTGTTGAGTCGGCTCGGGTGTACGGATTGAAGTGGTCCAGTTAACCGTGGTAGAACCACCCACCGTTCGGCCCTGCAAAATCGTAATCGCTTTGTCTTTGGTTTTGCGCGCGCTAGATTCTTGATATAACTGGGGATAAGCATTGCGCTCTTCCATATCAAAATCTTTGGATGAGCGTAAACCACCCATTTCAAGGATAATCACCTTAAAACCCGCTTTTGCCAGCTCCTCTGCACTAATACCGCCACCGGCACCAGAGCCGATGATCACAATATCAGCCGCAAAATGCTGATCTTCAGTCAGTTTGCTACCATCGATAACATCCCAACCTTGTTTTAGTCCTTGCTCTATGGGGTCAACAATACCATTTACATTCATGATCAGACTCCCCAATCCGGTTTTTTATAGTTGAGTAACGCCCAGTTATCCGGGTTACCGTAATAAGCAGCGAATACCAATTCTTTTAAACCTTCATAGGCGGTATTGAGCAAACTGATAAAGCTGGTTCGCCAACTTTCAATCAACAACGTCGCCTGAGCCAAAGACAATTCATTAAGCGGCGCAAATTTACCCGCATAAGCCAACATGGTCAATCGGTTGGTCAATAACATGAATAAGTCATCCAGTTCTTTAAGGGTATGAGGCGGGAATTTCTTCAACGCCAAACGAATTCCCGCAATCACTTCACTGATGTTCTGTTGCCGTTGCGGCCCATCACTGGGCAATACACCCGATAAAAAAACCGGTATCAGCGCGCCGAGTGCGACTGCCACATCATCATCGATTAATTCGGTGTCGAAAATATCCAGGTCGGCACAACCATACAGGCTACTGCCAATCACCGTCATACTACCGGCCAATAATCCGCTTTTTAAAAATGCTCGCCTATCCATAAATCACGTTTCGTCTATTAAACTTGGTATGCTAATGAGGTTCAGTTTAAACTGGTCCTACCAATTTGCAAGCAACATTTTAAGTTATGATGACCACCTCAAAGTCACTGGTCCTACCAAAAAAATCATCAATACGTTACACTTGCGCTGAAATTTAACCGGAGCCAATGAAAAAAGTGTTAATCCAAAGCCCCTTTAAAGCCGCTTGGTGGATGAGAAACCCGCATTTACAAACCATATTACCGCGTTTTTTCGCCAGTCAAACACCGCTTTACACCATCGATGAGATTTTTGAATTGCCCGATGGCGATTTTGTTGAGCTAAGCTGGACCGCTAAACCTGTCGCTCATCAGCCAATCGTAGTGGTATTCCATGGTCTCGAAGGCTCAATTGATAGTTTTTATGCCCAAGGCATGTTGCGAGCCATAAAAGACAGTGGCTGGATTGGGGTATTAATGCATTTCAGAGGCTGCGGTGTTCAAACCAACCGCCACTCGCGGGCCTATCATTCTGGCGAAACCAGCGATGCCAGTGTGTTTATCCAATGGCTTAAACAGCAGTTTCCAGACCAACCACTCGGCGCTATCGGTTTTTCACTCGGCGGCAATATGCTGGCGAAATATCTTGGTGAGCAAGCTGACAATAGCCTACTTGATGCGGCCGTGGTGATTTCGGCACCATTGCGATTAGCCCCTTGCTCACAACGAATAGGCCAACGTTTTTCACAGATTTATCAAAAATATCTGCTCGATAAGCTCAAGCAAAGTATGTTGAAAAAACTAGCCAAGCTTAAAGATGGCTTTATGTTGAATATCAGCGCCAATGATATTACCCAGCTTAAAACCCTTAAACAATTTGATGAACTGATCACCGCGCCAATACATGGATTCAGCAGCGCCGAAGATTATTATCAACAATCCAGTGCGCTGCCTTTTTTGAAAAAGATCACCACCCCGACGCTGGTCATTCACGCCCAAGACGATCCGTTTATGACCGAAGAGGTGCTGCCCACGCCACAAGACCTGTCGCCTGCGGTACATTTTGAGCTTAGCGCACGCGGTGGTCATGTCGGTTTTATTCATGGCAAACACCCGTTAAAACCACAATTTTGGTTAGAACAAAGAGCACCAGAGTTTATTCATTCAATTATTTCTCCAGCATCAACAGCAACAACAGCATCAAGGAAACCCGCATGATTATCCCGTTTGACCAGGTCAGCAAAGAGACCCTCCACAGCATTATCGAATCTTATGTGTTAACCGAAGGCACGGATTACGGCGAACAAGAAAAGTCACTGGCCGATAAGGTCAATGATGTAAGGGCGCTGTTAAAGGCAGGAAAGGTGGTGTTGGTGTATTCTGAATTGCATGAAACCGTGAATATTTTGCCTGCGGGGCAGTTTGATGAGAACCAATATGAACAGAGCTAACAACACCGTAGGATGTGGTAGAGCCTAGGCGAAACCCATCAGAGTTTGGTGATAAACCTCAATAGTGTGCGATATCGTAAACAAATGATGGGTTTCGCCTTAGGCTCTACCCATCCTACGGTCAGAGGTAAATCGAAGCCAAAAAAAAACGCCAACACAGGATGTTGGCGTAGATGAACTTAAACAAGTTCAAGATAACAAAAGACAAGCGCATAGTGCCTTCTAACCTCTTTAAACACAATAACGACGCGATAAGCTGTCACTTAACTGCGGTGAATGAAGGTACCTGGCAAATAAACGTTTTCAAATACATTCACGTTACATTTTTCTCACACTAGTCATACTTTTTACTGTCTTTCTCTCAATGCTCTCTAACAACCGACTTTGACTTCCAAAGGAAATACACCGCAGGGATCACCAACAACGTCAGCAATACCGCGCTTATCATGCCACCAAGCATAGGTGCGGCAATGCGTTGCATAATCTGCGATCCCGTGCCTTCGCCATACATAATCGGCAATAGACCAGCGATAATCGCGGCAACCGTCATCATCACCGGACGCACCCTTTTACCTGCCCCGTCCATCACCGCCTGTTTAATATCGTCGATAACCAACGCTCGACCTTCGCACTTCACCTTAAGCAGCAAATCATCAAACGCCTGATTTAGATACACCAACATGATAATGCCAATTTCTGCCGTCACCCCCGCCAGCGCAATAAAACCAACCCCAACCGCCACCGAAAAGTTGAAATCGAGGTAGTACAGCAACCAAAATGCGCCACCCAAAGCCAACGGTAGAGTGCCGATGATAATCGCCACTTCCTGCACCCGGCCAAAATTAAAATATAACAATAACAAGATAATGCCCAAAGTCACCGGGATAACCACCGATAAACGTTCTTTTGCTCTGACCATATATTCATATTGACCTGACCACTGTAACGAGTACCCTGGCGGCAACACCAATTCACGCTCAACCAAAGTTTTGGCCTCAGCCACATAAGAACCAATATCTCGGCCGCTAATATCCACCAGTGACCAACCGTTTAAACGCGCATTTTCGCTTTTAATCGCCGGTGGACCATCTTCAATCTCAATATCAGCAATGTCGGCCAACGCGATACGTTGATTTTTATCCGTCACAATCGGCAATAAACGCAGCTGATACAGTGAATCGCGATAATTTTGTGGATAACGCAGGTTAATCGGATAACGCTCTAACCCTTCAACCGACTGCGACACGTTCATGCCACCAATCGCAGTGGCGATAATGGTTTGAACGTCGGCGATATTTAAGCCATAACGTGCCGCTTTGGCGCGATTAATATCAATAGTGACATAACGACCACCCGCCACCCGTTCACTATACACCGATGCGGTGCCATCCACTTTGCTCAGAATGGTTTCAAGCTGACGGCCAATTTGTTCTATCTCGGCTAAATCAGGCCCCGCCACTTTAATGCCCAGCGGCGTCTTTATCCCGGTCGCCAACATATCAATGCGGGTTTTAATCGGCATCACCCAAGCATTGGTAATGCCCGGCAAATCAATCATTTGATTTAATTCATCACGAATTTTTGCCGAGGTCATGCCTTCACGCCATTCATCGCGAGGTTTAAATTGAATCAGTGTTTCTATCATCGTTAACGGTGCCGGATCGGTGGCAGTTTCTGCCCGGCCAATCTTGCCAAACACCGTTTTCACCTCTGGCATGGTGCGGATGATCTTATCGGTCTGCTGCAACAACTCACGCGCTTTACCAATGGAGATGCCCGGCAAAGTCACTGGCATATACATCAAGTCACCTTCATCTAGTGGCGGGATAAACTCACTGCCAATTTTATCTACCGGCCAAAAACCCGCCAAACAAATCAGCAATGCCAATACCACAGTCGACTTAGGAAAACGCAAAATCATTCTGATCACTGGTAAGTAAATCGCGGTTAACAGCCGATTTAACGGGTTTTTATGCTCAGGCAAAACTTTTCCGCGAATAAAGTAGCCCATCAACACGGGCACTAGAGTGATGGCCAATATCGCCGCTGCCGCCATCGCATAAGTTTTGGTGTAGGCCAATGGTGCAAACATTTTGCCTTCTTGGGCCTCAAGGGCAAAAACTGGCAAAAAACTCACGGTGATGATCAATAACGAGAAAAATAACGCTGGTCCCACTTCACAAGCGGCTTTGCTGATCACCTGCCAGCGGTTTTCATCGGTCAATGGCGTGGTTTCCATATGCTTATGCACGTTTTCGATCATCACAATGGCACCGTCGACCATGGCCCCAATGGCAATCGCGATGCCCCCGAGCGACATTATGTTGGCATTAATGCCTTGATACGACATGATGATAAAAGATATCAATATGCCCACCGGTAAACTGACAATCACCACCATCGCCGAACGAAAGTGAAATAAGAACACCGCACATACCAGCACCACCACCAAAAACTCTTCGAACAGTTTAAAATAAAGGTTATCCACAGCACGGTTAATCAACCCAGAACGATCATAAACCGTCACCACTTCTACCCCCTCGGGCAGGCTTTTTTGCAATTGGGCTAATTTTTCCTTCACCCCGTTGATGGTATCGAGCGCATTTTCGCCCCAACGCATCACCACAATGCCACCGACGGTTTCACCTTCACCATTTAATTCGCCAATACCCCGACGCATTTGCGGACCAATGACGATATCGGCCACATCTGCCAACATCAACGGCGTGCCTTGGTCTGTTAGGCCCAAGGGAATATTCTCTAAGTCTTGAGCATTTTTAA
The DNA here is from genome assembly GCA_047617105.1 of Phenylobacterium sp. Lineage (GTDB taxonomy): Bacteria > Pseudomonadota > Gammaproteobacteria > Enterobacterales > Alteromonadaceae > JABSOG01. The sequence continues at coordinate 9,523 of JBLGCB010000016.1, forward strand.
TGTAACCGGTGGCCCGCACCATATACTCTGCTTCACCCATTTCGATAACACTACCACCGGCTTCTTGATTGCCCTGTTGAATGGCCATTTTGATGTGGTTCAGTGGAATGCCATAAGCGCGTAATTTTTCTGGGTCGACCTGCACCTGATATTGCTTGACCATGCCGCCAATCGCTGCCACTTCTGATACCCCGGGCACGGTTTGCAATTCAAATTTTAAAAACCAATCTTGCAGGCTGCGTAATTGTGAAACATCCTGACCACCGGTTTTGTCTTGCAAGGCATACATATATACCCAGCCCACCCCAGTGGCATCAGGGCCTAATGCGGTTTTTGCCGTGCTCGGCAACGTCGAAGACACCTGGCTTAAGTATTCCAACACCCGCGATCTGGCCCAATACAGGTCGACATCATCATCGAAAATAATGTAAACATACGAATCACCAAAGAACGAATAACCGCGCACAGTTTTAGCACCGGGCACTGACAACATGGCCGTCGTCAGCGGGTAAGTCACCTGATCTTCTACCACCTGAGGGGCTTGTCCGGGATAGCTGGTTTTAATGATCACCTGCACATCACTTAAATCTGGAATAGCATCGATGGGCGTTTGCTTAACCGCGTAAATGCCCCAAAGAAATAACACCAAGGTGGCTAACAACACCATAAAACGATTCTTGATCGAGTACTTTATAATATTAACGACCATCATCATTACTCCCAATACGATCATCAGGGCTCAAGCGAGAAAAATCCGCCGTCACACTCGATTCTGAATCCAGTAAAAAGTGGGCAGAGGTCACCACCACATCATCTCGACGTAATCCCCTAACAATTTCAATCGCCCGAGCCGATTCACGCCCCGGTATCACCGCAACCGATTTATACTGACCATTACCGAGCGACAACACTACCCTATCCTGCTTACCGGTTCTAATGAGGGCTTCTGCCGGAACGGATATCACATCAGCGGTGCTGGCGGTTTCAATCCTGACTTTAACAAACATATTCGGCTTAAGAATTTCATCGGCATTATCAAAATGTAATCGCACTCGCATGGTGCGCGTTTTCTTATCGAGAAAAGGGTGCACATGGTCTATTTTGCCCTGCCAAGTTTTACCGGGTTGATGGGCGGTGGTCATGGTCACCGGTAAACCCATTTTTAACCAAGCGGCTTGGCGCTCAAATACTTCAGTCATCACCCACACCGTGTTGATTTTACCGACTGAAATAATTTTATCTGCCGGACGCACGTATTGGCCGTCACGCATATTCAGCTCAGTGATATAACCATCGAACCTGGCATATATAGTCACCAGCTGGCTAACTTTTTTAGTTTTAATCAGCTGGTCAATTTGCCGCGACGAAATCCCCAATGCCAACAAACGGGCCTTTGAAGATTCGATGATCTTTTTACCGCCCCACTCCCCTTTACTAGCACTTCGTTTAAGCCCGGTTAAAAACTCTTCTTGTGCATTGACCAGAGTCGGCGAATAAATTGAAAATAACTCGCTACCTTCTTTAACTTTATCGCCAACCGCAGTCACCGCCAGATTTTCAACCCAGCCCTCAACCCGTGGATGTACATGCCATAAATTGTTTTGATCAAAGCCGATATAACCGACCGTATCAATCATTTGCTGCAATGGCCCATACGACACTGGTTTAACCCGCACGCCAATATTATTTTCGACATTGGCATTGATTCTGATGGCCCCTTCAATATCTGTCTCATCATCAAATTCTTCATAGACTGGCACCAAATCCATGCCCATCGGTGATTGCCCCGGTTTATCGCGACGATAATTGGCGTCCATCGGTGCCACCCAATAGAGAATCTTTTTCTCTTTTTTAACGGCTTCCTTTTGTTCCTTCTTAGCGTAGACGGGCACCAAATCCATGCCCATCGGTGATTGGCCTGGTTTATCGCGACGATAATTAGCGTCCATCGGTGCCACCCAATAGAGGATCTCTGGTTCTTTATTGGCCTCATCTGATTCCGCCATATCAGGCCCGGCCGTTAAGCCAACAAAAAAATATCCGGCGGCAAAACCGAGCAGTAGTAATATCAGTGCCGATAGTGATTTGTTCATCATAAAGCCCCTTGAGAAAAGTGACCAGAATGGCCAAACAGGTAGTTAATATTATTGGCTTGTTGCAGCAGTTGGATCTTAATTTGCGCCAATGCGATAAGACCATTGAGTTCGTCGATAGTAGCGCTCATCACCTCAGAAAAATCACCAAGGTCACTATTGTAAGCCGATAACGTAGTTTGTGATTGTTCATATAACTGCGCAATCAAGGTGTCTTGATACAAACCAAACTGTTGTTGTAACAGACCAAGCTTGGCTTTGTGACGATAATAATCAGCGCCCATTTGTTGCAACAGCAACACTTTGTCTAGGGTTTTGGCCCCACTGGTTAATATTGCCGCTTCAACTTGACGGTCTTGTTTGCTATCGGTGAAGATGGGCAATTCAAATTGAATGCCGATAGAGAATAAATCCGCCCGGCCTGCACCTCCAGAACCAGCTCCAGAGCCACCACCTGGCGCATCCGCCCTCAAACCATAACTGGCTTTTACCGCATAAGCAGGTTCATAACGCTGTTTCGCCAACTCGGTGTTTTTATCACTCAAACTAATGTGTTGTTGCGCCGCTTGTAACTTGGGGTGTTTTGATAATTGCTGATGTAGCGCTAAGCCAGTTAAGTTGAGCAATTTGGGGCTGATATTGAGCGAAGGTAACTTTTGGTTTTGCAAAGCCACATTTTGGCTGGCAGGTAACCAGCGGGCAAAACCCGCTTGTAACATCGCAATATTTCCTTCGACCTGAGAAATGCGTAAATCCAACCGGGTCAGTTCAACTTCTGCCCGCACCACATCTTGCAAACGTTTTTGACCGGTGGCGTATTGTGAGCGAGTGACTTCGATTAATTTACTGAACATATCACGACTTTGTTGCAGATAACCTTTGCTGGTATACGCCAAATGCAACATCAGCCAGTGATTACCAACATCACGAGACAGTTCAAAATGGCGGTTTTGTGCTTGCCATTGCACAATATCCCCTTTTAGCCGCTGTTGTGCTGCTTTAATTTCCAGCGTATCACCCCGTGGTAACTGCTGCGAAATGCCCACTTTAAACTGGGTCATCGCCTCTTGATGAATATCAAAGCCATTAACTGGCAAATTGTCCCACGACAAAGCCACTTTGGGGTCTTGCCACTGCTCGCTCGCCACCGCTTGTTGCTGCCAAGCTTTGATTTGTTTGCTTTGTGATTGTAATAACGGATCAGCACTGATGGCCGAATCAATCACTTGAAAATAATCAGCAGCTGACGCGCTGGCCAGCGAACAGCTCAATAGCAAATACGCGAGCAATACCCTGAAGCGGGCAGCTAAAACCAATGAAGAAAACATAATATGATCCTGCAATAAAAATCTTGACGGTCACTTCCCCTGGTTTTAGCCAAAAGAAATACAAAAAAACGCAGCAGAGATAATTAGATCAGATCTGAAAACAACAGTGAGTCACACGGACCGGGGGACCGTAAAGGGATGGGGAGGATAAAAATTTGCCATGGCGGTTGCCATCGGCGTCAGGGGGGATTAAGCCATTAAAACCGCTAAATGTCGCTATCAATGCCACATTCCATTGATCAACCGAAAATGACTGGATTGAACTCAGTTGCGGTGTTTCACAGCATACAGGTTCAGAGCTTAATTCTGATTCACAGCAATCGTGATTGGCCATCTGATGATGGTCCATGGTCATCTGCTCAGATGACATCACTTGTTGCACACCCTGTTGCACGCTGAGCGCAGCTTGTGCTGTTTGCATAAACAACGAACACTGGACAAATAAGCACGACAACAATACCAACACAGTTAACAGTGTGCTGGTTGTTCGATGTTGCTTATGCTGTTGAATGCGGTATAAAGTCATTCTTGCCTAGGATATTTGTCTATGGTTGATGATTAAGGATTAAGCTTCGCCGCTATTATAAACATTGGAGTCACTCCAGAGTCAAGCACCAATTAGCCCAGCACTGGGAGGGCATAAATAGACAATGTGAGAGGAACATGATTTTTCAGTGCAGAGATATCTCACAAGCTCGTGCGAATAACCGCAAATAAAATCGTCAAAAAACCCGGCAATCGTCACTATCCCTTTGTTTTTATTCTGATTACAGCCTTTATCCCAATCAATGAACTATTTATCTGTCATTTATTTTACTTATACCTCTTTTAACAAATTCTGACAGCAGTATGATGAAGGTGTCCTCAGCAAGGTGACGAAAAAGAATAACTAGGTTGATATTAAGGCTTTCATGGAGTACAGGAAGTAGCGCCAGTCGAACTCATCAGCGAATGGTGGAACACAAGATGGCAGGGAATTCAATTCAACCCAACAATAGACTGAGAACAGGACAAGGATAAAGCATCATTTATCCCATCAGGGTCGATAAAGGATTGCAGCTTAAGGTAGCAGACAGTACTGTGGAAGGGTGCTGGGTCGGGACGACAATGGACATGGGCACGGACGTTAAGGTACGGTTATAAGGAAAGTGACTGTGTCATGGGTGACATAAGTGGACGAGGGCGCGCTATACACAAAGCCAAATCAGGTCAATACCAATTTGGCAAGTGTTGTAGAGTCAGTGGGTAGCGCAGCCTTTATTTACCAACTGCGTAATCATCTTTCGCATCATAACTGCGTTACTTTCGTACTCAAACAGTTGCATATGACCTATATGCGCCCGTTTTCCGTGCGCCTTTTACCCTGTAAGAGTGCCTTGCTCTGAAGCGAAATCTAATCACGCCATATTTATCAACTGTGCAATCAAAGCCTGATTGGCCGCCGGAAAATCCAACGTCGCCAACGCGCTTTTCGACAACCACTGGCCCAACTGCCCTTCACAACCTTGTGGTTCACCATCAAATTCACCGACCAGAAAAAAATCTAGCTTAATGGTTTTGTCCGGATAGTCATGTTCAATGGTGTGATAAAGCTTTGGGTTGGTGATGGTGATACCAATTTCTTCGCTTAACTCACGGCATAACGCATCACTGGCAGACTCATTCAATTGCACTTTGCCACCGGGAAACTCCCACTTGCCACCTTGATGAACATCAGCTGCTCTTTTGGTGACAAATACCAAGTCGCCACGTAATACAATACCCGCAGCAACATGGATGGCCTTTTTGGTGTTTGTTTTTTCAGGCATGAGAACCTTCTAAGGAGCAATGATGAAAATAATGTTCTGGGTCTGTCTTTGGCTGGTGCGTCACGCCTGGGCAAAAAAGCTTGCCCACCCTACGCCATTTTATAGCGAGTTTCAGATTGTATTTACGTCATTTCATCGCAAGTTGCAGATGGTATTAAGGTTGATAAATCACTTCAACATCATAATCATCTTCGTCAAAATCGTCGTCATCATCATCTTCTTCTTGATGAGCTTCAATGGTTTGACTGTGATAATCATCCCATTTAAATTCGACCTCTGCTTCAGGGTCCTTTTCGATTTCTCGTGGCATCAACTCAAGCTGATTAAGCACATCACGACACAGTTCAGTGGTGTTAAGTTGGCTGATGGCAGAAATGCGATAACACGGACCATCCCACTCAAGTGCATCAATCACTCTTTGAGAAACTTCTGCGATTTCGTCCTCAAGCAATAAGTCAATTTTATTAAACACCAACCAACGTGGTTTACCCGCCAGTTCAGGACTATATTGTTCAAGTTCAGCCAAAATCGTGGTGGCATTATCAACCGGATCAGAACCATCTGCTGGCATCAGGTCGATGATATGCAATAGGATGCGACAACGTTCAAGGTGTTTAAGGAAGCGAATGCCCAAACCAGCACCATCAGCAGCCCCTTCGATCAATCCAGGAATATCGGCAATGACAAATGAACGATGAGGATCAGGGTTAACCACCCCGAGGTTAGGCACCAAAGTGGTAAACGGATAATCCGCCACTTTAGGTTTGGCTTTAGAGACCGAACGAATAAAAGTTGATTTGCCCGCATTAGGCATTCCCAGTAAACCAACATCGGCCAACAGCATTAATTCAAGATTAAGCGATCGGATTTCGCCAGGTGTGCCCATGGTTTTTTGTCTTGGTGCGCGATTGGTACTGCTTTTAAAACGGGTATTACCTAAACCGTGAAAACCGCCTTTGGCCACCATCAGTTTTTGTTCATGCACGGTTACTTCACCGATAACCTCTGCGGTATCTGTATCCGTGGCCCGTGTACCTACCGGAACCTTGACATACAAATCTTCGCCGCGCGAACCAGTGCGGTTAGTGGTTTTACCATTGTTGCCGCGTTCAGCGCGGTGAAAACGTTCAAAACGAAAGTCGATCAGCGTGTTGAGACCTTCATCGCCCACCAAGAAAACATCGCCACCGTCACCACCGTCGCCACCATTAGGGCCACCGTCTGGGACATATTTTTCACGTCTGAAGCTGGCGATGCCATTACCGCCGTCTCCGGCTTCTACTCGGATTTCGACTTCATCAACAAATTTCATGGCTTTTCAGCTCCTATAGTAAAAAATATGTACTATTTACAAAAATATAAACTAACGCCAAACCAATGAAAATAACTAGACGCTTACACAAAAAAACCCCGCCGAGGCGAGGTTTTTTTTAACAGAAAATGAAGTTAAGCTTCGATGTTAACGTATCTTCTGTTTTTAGGACCTTTCACCTGAAATTTGACCTTACCGTCGGTAAGTGCAAATAAAGTATGATCACGTCCGATGCCGATATTGTCTCCAGGGTGGAACTCTGTTCCACGTTGACGAACAATGATGCTACCCGCAGTGACTGATTCACCACCGAAACGCTTAACACCTAAGCGTTTACTCTCGGAATCGCGACCGTTACGAGTACTACCTGCTGCCTTTTTATGTGCCATGTTAGTGCTCCTAGTTTAGGCGTTGATGCCTGTGATTTTAACTTCAGTGAACCACTGACGGTGGCCCTGTTGCTTGCGTGAATGCTTGCGACGTTTGAATTTCACAATCGTTACTTTAGCACCACGTCCATGAGATACGATCTCAGCCGTTACTTTACCGCCGTCTACATAGGGAGCGCCAATCTTAACATCATCACCGCCAACCATGAGTACTTTATCGAACTCAACGACTGAACCGGTTTCAATGTCTAGCTTCTCCAGACGAACGGTTTGACCTTCGGTCACACGGTGTTGTTTACCACCACTTTGGAAAACCGCGTACATATTAAACTCCGCTCTTTTTTGCGTCCTAGTTGACGCATACAATTTTTATGACAGGGCGCGGATTCTACGCGAATTCTACCAGCCTATCAAGGACAAATTCGAAAAAGATCTCGTAACTATTCAGCACACTCATCTTTCGCCTCATAACGGCGTTATTTTCGTACTCAAACAGTTACATATGACCTATATGCGCCTATTTTCCGTGCGAAAAGGCCTTGTTCTGAAGCGAAATCTAAGCACGCTGTACAGTTACTAGTCGCTTTAAAAAAGATCCGCCAATGATCACACAAAGATCGCCCACCTTATACCTTGCACAAGCACCCTTTTAATCGTTTAAATAACCAGCAAAAATATCACCACCTCCCAAAATAATAACCTTTATATAGTACGATACGCCATTAAAGCCCGGCAAACCGCTAAAAAGCCAATAAAGGATTATGAACAAAGCGCCTTGTTAGTGTAAAATCGCCGCTATTATACAACCCCCAAAGATCGTGAAATACCAACAATGGCTCTCAACCGGATTAATGATCTGTCTAAACCAGACATGTCAGCAGTAAATGCGCTCATTTACGCCCAATTAAAATCAGATGTGGTACTGGTCAATCAAATCGGCCTGTATATTGTCAATGGCGGCGGTAAACGCATTCGCCCATTGCTGACAGTATTGGCAGCCCGCGCCGTAGACTATCAAGGTGACAAACACCTGACCTTGGCCGCCATCATCGAATTTATTCATACCGCGACTTTATTGCATGACGACGTGGTGGATGAATCCACCTTGCGCCGAGGCAAAGATACCGCCAATGAAGTTTTCGGCAATCAGGCCAGTGTATTGGTCGGTGACTTTTTATATACCCGTTCGTTTCAAATGATGGTCAGCCTTGAAAAAATTCAGATCATGGAAATACTTGCCGACGCCACCAACGTCATTGCCGAAGGCGAAGTATTACAACTGATGAACTGCAATAACCCAGACACCACTGAAGAAAGTTATCTACAGGTGATCTATTGCAAAACCGCTCGTCTGTTTGAAGCCGCTACCCAGTTGGCCGCCATTATCGCCGAAAAAGATCAGCAAACCATTGAAGCCATGCGTTTATATGGTATGCACTTAGGCACCGCCTTCCAGTTAATCGACGATGTGCTCGATTACGGCTCAGACAGTGAAGCACTAGGCAAAAATATCGGCGATGATTTAAGTGAGGGCAAACCAACGCTCCCACTCATCCACGTAATCAACACTGGCACTGAAGCGCAAAAACAGTTGATTCGAAGCGCCATAGAACATCGTACTGGCATGGACAACCTTGCAGCAGTCATGGACGCCTTAAAACAAACCAAAGCGCTGGAGTACACCGCACAAATGGCAGAGCGAGAATCACAGCGAGCCATTGAAGCCATTGTTGATTTACCCTCATCAGAGTATAAAGAAGCGTTAATTGCTTTGGCCAAGATTGCGGTTGACCGCAAGAGTTAAAACCAAAGCTAAACAGGAATCACTCATGACACGCACCATTATTATGACACTTTGTAGCCTACTGCTTACTACCTTCGGTAGCGCAGCATCGAGCCTTTCACCCGCTAATAGCGTACCTTCCATCCCCAGTCATGATGCTTTTTTTGATAACATCAGGCCATTATGTGGTAAAGCGTTCGCAGGCAAGGTGACCATTGATAATGCAGCTGGCGACGGCTTTGCCAATAAAAAGCTGATCATGCATGTGATGAAATGCACCCCCAATCAACTTCATATTCCTTTTCATGTCGGTGACAATGCCTCTCGCACTTGGATATTAACCAAAACGGGTTCTGGCATTTCGTTAAAACATGACCACCGCCACCAAGATGGCAGCAGTGATGAATCCACCATGTATGGTGGTCACACCCTCGATGCAGGCTGGGCTCAAGTACAATCTTTTCCGGCAGACCAATACTCCAAAGAATTGTTTGTTAATAGTGGCATCCCGCAATCGGCAGGTAATACTTGGCAAATGTACATTTATCCTAAAGTATTTAGCTACCGCCTGATCCGCCAAGGCCGTGAGTTTAGGGTCGATTTTGATTTGACCCAACCAATTGAAGTACCTGCTGCGCCTTGGGGTTATGAGAATTAATAACCCAAAATAACAAGAACCTGTCTATGGGTCCGCCCATATAAATAAAATTTCAGGTATCGGGAGGCCAATGGTGCGCCAAACTGTTGAAAAAGTCCCGCTTGACCGTAGGATGGGTAGAGCCTAAGGCGAAACCCATCAAAATTTGGCAGTAAATGGCGATTTTATGGCTATTTCTGACACCAATGATGGGTTTCGCTGCGCTCTACGCCATCCTACGGTGATTAATTCAACGGTCTGGCGCAATGCACACCCTACATTTCACAGATTTATCTCCAATTAACCAACAAAATGCGCTAAACTCACGATCCCTGTATCTTTTCACCAACAACACAACTACAGAGTCAAATCTATGGCCAGTCGGACTACGGCACGAATCCCTTTTATTATCGCTATAATCGCTATGGCCGCCCTAGTGGCATGGTTAAATCAACCAGCCCCCGCTAAAAAAGCCAAAAGAGTGGCCAAACCCACCACCGTGGTGACCAACGAAGTTAAACAGGCCCCATTTCGCGATATCATTGAAGCCATCGGTACCGCCAATGCCAATGAACAAGTCAGCGTCTTTCCCCGTTACGCTGGAATGGTCAAAACAGTGCCCTTCTCTGATGGTCAGTTGGTCAAAAAGGGCCAGCTACTGGCTACCTTACACAGTGAGCAAGAACAAGCCGAGGTAAAAGCACTCGCCGCCAATCTGGCCGAAGCCCAATCACAGCTGACACGGCTGATGGATTTACGCCGCACCAATGCCACCTCACAATCACAACTTGAAGAACAACAGGCCAAAACTTCCGCCATTGATGCCCGACTCGAAAAAGCCAAAGCCAGATTGGCAGAATTTGATATTACCGCCTCGTTTGACGGTGTACTGGGCCTACGACTGATCAGCCCCGGCGCTTTTATTTCTACCTCAGACAAAATCACCTCTCTTGATGATATCAGTATTATTAAAGTCGACTTCACCGTACCCGAACGTTATTTGACCACAGTAGCCATTGGCCAGACCATAGAAGCCAGCAGTATCGCCTATCACAATGAGTCTTTTAGTGGCCAAATCAGTAGCATCAATTCACGCTTGGACCCGGTCACCCGAGCGGTGAAAATCCGCGCCCAAATAGACAATACTGATATGCGTTTACATCCCGGCATGTTACTGAATATTTTGCTCGAACGCAGCGTTGAAAACACCATCATGATCAACGAAAGCGCCATCATTCCCATTGAAGACAAGCATTATGTTTATACCGCCAAACACAGCAAAGCCCAACGTATCGAAGTGCAAATCGGTCGCCGCCGTCCTGGACAGGTTGAAGTGCTCTCAGGTTTAAGCTCTGGTCAACAAGTGGTAGTAGAAGGCGCCATTAAACTCAGTGATGGTGCCGCCATTAAAATCAAAGGCCCTCAAGCATGATCCTCTCTGATATCTCGGTTAAACGCCCGGTCTTCGCCACCGTTGTTAACCTACTGATTGTCACCTTTGGTATCGTTGCTTTTTCAATGCTGCCACTACGAGAGTACCCTGACATCGACCCGCCAGTGGTATCAATCTCAACCAACTACCCCGGCGCTTCTGCGGCCATTGTCGATACCAAAATCACCCAAGTGCTCGAAGATCGTATCAGCGGCATCAGCGGGGTCAAAAACATCACCTCCAACAGCCGCGATGGTCGCTCTAATATCAGCATTGAATTTAACTTAAATCGAGATATTGATGCCGCAGCCAATGATGTTCGTGAACGTATCTCACGCGCCAGCGGTAACTTGCCAGAGCAAGCCGATCCACCCGAAGTCTATAAATCTGACGACGACGATAATGTGATTGTCTGGTTTAACTTACGTAGTACCAATATGTCAGTATTGGCATTAACCGATTATGCCAATCGTTATATCGTCGACAGTTTTGCCGTGGTTGACGGCGTTGCCCGCGTGCGCGTTGGTGGCGGTTTTGATTATGCGATGAAAATTTCACTTAACCGCCACGCCATGGCGGCCAGAGGTATCACGGTTGACGATATTGAAAAAACCCTGAGATCTGAAAATGTAGAATTACCCGCCGGAGATGTCGAATCCCTTAACCGAGATTTTTCGGTGCGGGTCAAACGGGCTTATATTAAAGCCGAGGATTTTGGCCAAATGGTGGTGGGCCGTGGCAACGATGACCACCTAATTCGGCTATATGAAGTGGCCAAAGTCGAATTGACCGCTGAACAAAACAAACAATTATTTAAAGGCAACGGCGTCAATATGGTGGGCTTGGGGATCGTCAAACAATCCAAAGCCAACACCCTAGCCGTAGTACAGGCCGCGCGCAAAGAAATGGCCAGAGTGCAAGATTCATTACCACCGGGCACCTATATTGTCGATTCTTATGACTCATCGGTGTTTATTCAGGGCTCTATTGACGAAGTTTACAACACCCTGTTTATTGCCATCGCCCTAGTCATTTTGGTGATTTATCTGTTTCTCGGCAACGTCAGAGCAACCCTGATCCCCGCGGTCACCGTACCAGTTGCGCTGATAGGTTCTATGGTGGTGTTGTCTTGGCTCGGTTTTTCTATCAACCTGCTAACCTTACTGGCACTGGTGCTGGCCATCGGCTTGGTGGTCGATGACGCTATTGTGGTGCTGGAGAATATTTACCGACGCATTGAACATGGTGAAGCCCCATTGCTGGCCGCCTACCGGGGCGCACGAGAAGTGGGTTTTGCGGTGGTCGCCACCACTTTAGTGCTGATTTCAGTATTTGTGCCGCTGGTCTTTATGCAAGGTAATATCGGTCGTCTATTTACCGAGTTTGCCCTGGCCATTGCGGCAGCCGTGGCCTTTTCGAGTTTAACCGCCTTAACATTATCCCCCCTGATGTGCTCTAAACTACTCAAAAAACAAACCCATCAATCCCGTTTCAGTCAGGGTTTTGACCGCGGTTTTAAGCGTTTTGAAAACGGTTATGGCAACATATTAAGCCATGCGGTCAAATCACCGCTGTTACTGGTGGGTTTATTTGTCGTGACCCTAGCGGCAATTTACAGTTTGTTTGAGCAATTACCCTCAGAGTATGCACCAAAAGAAGATCGTGGCAATTTTTACGTCTCAATGCAGGGTGCTCAAGGGGCCAGTTTTGACAGCAATGTGCGTAATATGGCCGAAATAGAAAAGCTGCTGATGCCATCACTGGAAGCCGGAGAATTGGATCGGGTCATCGTCCGGGTGCCGGGTTTTGGTGGCCGTGGCGGCATTGCTATTGTCGGAATGCCTGACTGGGACGAGCGCAAGATAGATACCTTTAGCTATATCAACCAGTTGCGCGGCGGATTAGCGGAAATTTCAGATGTAAATGTCTTTGCCTTTATGCGCAGTGGCCTAGGCGGACGCGGATTAGGCCGTCCGGTACAATTTGTATTGCAGGGCAACACCTATGAAACCCTCGCCCAATGGCGCGATATCATCCTCAAACGAGCCAAAGAAAATCCTGGTTTTATTCGCCTAGACAGCGATTATAAAGAAACCTACCCTCAATTGATGGTCGAAATAGACCGCCAACGTGCCGCCGACTTGGGCGTATCAGTATCAGAAATTGGCCGTACCATGCAAACCATGCTTGGCAGCCGACGGGTCACCACATTTATTGAGCGGGGTGAAGAATATGATGTGCTACTAGAGGGTGAAAAATCCGATTACCGCAGCCCCAGCGCCATAGACAATGTTTATGTCCGTTCCGCCACCACCAGTGAACTGATCCCGCTATCAAACCTGATGAGCATCAGCGAGAATGCCACCTCTTCACGGCTCAATCGTTATAATCGCTTGCGAAGTATTACCATCAGCGCCAATCTTGCCGACGGTTTTTCATTGGGCGAAGCCCTTGAAGCCCTATCTGAATTGGTCAAAACAGAGTTACCCGCCAATGCCATGATTGATTACAAAGGACAATCACAAATGTTGATTGAAAGCGGCGGCTCGATGGCGTTTATTTTTGTACTGGCCTTATTAATCACCTATTTAGTGTTATCGGCCCAGTTTGAGAGTTTTGTCCATCCGTTTGTGATTTTACTCGCCGTGCCTTTGGCACTGGTGGGGGCTTTAACCGGGTTATATTTTGCTGGCATGTCAATCAATGTCTACAGCCAGATAGGGTTGATCATGTTGATTGGGTTGGCGGCCAAAAACGGCATTTTGATTGTCGAATTTGCCAATCAATTACGCGATGGCGGCACAGAATTTGAAACCGCACTGATTGAATCGGCCACCCATCGTCTGCGCCCAATCATAATGACCTCATTCACCACTATCATGAGTTCAATCCCGTTGGTGATGGCTTCAGGTCCTGGTGCCGAAAGTCGTATGGTGATTGGTTTGGTGATCTTGACCGGTGTTTCTTGTGCCACTGTAATGACACTGTTTGTGGTGCCCTCAGCGTATTATTGGTTGTGTCGTCATACCGGCTCTCCGCTGCGATTATCTCGTAAACTCGAAGGATATGAGAAGGCCGATGAGGCAGCGGGTGATGGCAAGCAGGTTGATGCTAAATATTAAGTTGAAGAGTTACGATGAGGAATCAGCTTTCGTTTGCTTTTTCTTCTTCTTGCGTCGACCCTGTTGCTTTTCTTTTTTCAGCTTAATGATCAAATCAATATGAGGGATTAACTCTTCGATTTCTTGTAGCTGACCGCGCAAAGATTCCCATTGCACCAACTCCAATCGGCCAGAATCGAGGATCGCATGTTTAAGCTCCATGATCAGCGAATCATTTTCATCTTGCTCGATTAAATCATTAATATGCAGCAGATTATCCAAATCAGCCTGACTGATGATCTCTTGGTCTATATTTTTCACCATAATGTTACCCCACATTGAAAAAGATGTTCATCACGGTCCTGTGAATAATCCTAAAGACGATACATAGTTTAATTATAGTCAAATTCTGAGGATTTTCTCTGTTAAACAACGCAAATACCAACGAAAAGTGAGCGTGCTGACAGTCAGCTACCAACAAACTTAACCATATCCCCCCTACAGAGAATGATCCGCTTGTGTTCTGCCCGCAATTACTGTAAAAACCTCTGCTGCACAGGCACAGGGTTGCCAATCTCAAAAAAATCTTAACCGGGAATATAATAGTGGAAGCCAATATCAGTTCACTTGTTCAGGCCTGTCAATTAGATGACCTGCCTTATCGCTTTATCGATACAAATAAAAATTGTCTGCTGATCAAAGACAGCCATTTTTTTCAGTTAAATCGCACCCCGTTCAACACCGAATCCATGGCCGCTTTGGGGCGAGATAAAGAGCATCAATATGAGATGCTCAAAGACCAGGTTAACATGCCCAAAACCATGGGTTTTCTCGATTACACCGTCGGTGAAGAGTACCAACAGTACCTTACCCATCATTCTCTGGTCGACATCATCGCCACCATCGAAAGCAATTTTAGTTATCCGCTGGTGATCAAGAAAAACCGTGGCGCGTTGGGCATCCATGTATTTTTATGCCATAACCGCGATGAAGTCACGACTGCCATTCACACCGTGTTTGACCGCAATTCACCCGAATACGATTATGTGGTGCTGGCGCAACAATATATTAAAACCAAACTCGAAATGCGGGTGATCTTTTTTGACGGCAAACCGGTGTTATCTTACGAAAGACATTTTGCCAAAGTGGAATTTGGTGCGCGTTATTGGGAAACTGATGAAGGCAAAGCCCTTACCGTTGACGATAATGAATTGATTAACCAAGCCGCTGAACGCTTTAAACCCGCCGTCACCCTGCCCGGCCTACGTTTTGTCGGCCTTGATATCATCATTGATGAGCAAGATAACTTTTATTTGATTGAGCTAAACTCAGGCCCTAAGGTGAAAAACTACATCACCAGCCATGGTGATAAAGCTGTGGTTGAAATGTATCGTAAGGTTTTAGCCAAGTATTTCAGCCCAGCTTAATCCAACTTAGCCAAGCAGCCGCTTGATTTTACTGGCAATACGAGTGAAATTAACATCAATAAAGGCGCCAATATCAAATGGAGTTTCCAGTTTTTGTTGGCTTTTTTCAAAGATGTGCATGATCATCGCTTCTTCTTCTGAGGTCATCGACAGGGTCATAATGGCCCCTTCTAAATCGACATATAACTCTTCCATCACAAATTTAATTTGTTGCTCAAATTCTTTAACCTGATCATCAACACTTTGCAGGTCTGCTTGAACCTCTTTAAGCGTATTATCGATTTCGGTCACCTGCGCGCTTTTGATCTTTTCCATATCTTGCAGATGTAAAGTTCGTGCCTCAGCCCCTTTTAAGATAATCGCCAAGTGATCTTTATAACGACCATACTTTCCTTCATCGTCAATCGGCATATCTTTAATCAACAATGAAATCGCCGGAGAATTAAACAAAGTTCGGGTATTACAACTGACAATACAACGTTTATCTTGAGATCGGTCTAACAACTCTTTTTCAAGCGGACTAAGGGTTTGGGCCGAACTGAAATTTTCGGGTTTGTGATCCATTCTGATTTGCACGCAACCTTCAATGCCATAGACGCTAAGGGTAGCAAAGACTTCCTGCGCCAACTCCTCGGTCGTCTTGCAATTAAAAGAGGTTTCAATAAAGGCCAATATAACGCCCATTTCACCTATATTGGTCATCGCAGTAAAAGCAGTATCCGAAGCAAATTCTAAATCACTTTTTAACTCTTCTAACGTTTTACGTTGAATCAATAAATTATCAATCTGATGGCACAACTCTTGGCCATTGATGGGTTTAGATGAATAATTTTCGGCGCCAGCATCATAGGCTTGTAAACGGTCATCGAGCGAATGTAGGTCAGAAATGAAAATCACCGGAATATCCCTAGTCGCCTCACTTCCCTTTAACCGACGGCAGGTATCATAACCATTAAGATCAGGCATATTGATATCTAGCAAAATAATGGCTGGTTGCAAAGCTTGCGCTTTTTCAATGCCTTGCAACCCATTCATGGCGATTTCAACCTGATAAGACGAAGCGACTGCATGTTTGATGATCGTATGGTTGGTCTTCATATCATCAATAGATAACACAAGTGGTAAAGTTGACATTATTTACCTCAATATGGATTAATGCATTAAAACAGAATGCCGATTAGAACATGAAACGATTAAGTTTAATCGGGCACCTCTATTATTAGCGTAGCAGATTAACAAGCGTTTCGTTTGACATATTCCCTTTTGCTGACTATTTTTCAGGTTATAGTGATTAAAAAAAAGGCACCCGGGTGGGTCCGCAATGAATGAGTGAAGATGATAACTTGAGCCATAAATTAGATAGTATTTCTGATACTTTACCTGAGACTAATCCTGACGCTATGCCTAACACTCAGCCCAATGATAGGCCTGACGCTCAGCCTGATACAAGCCCAACAGCCAACACTCAACACATTAGCCACTTACTGCATTTTGTGACCGCAGGGGTACATTATTGCATCCCGGCAGCAACCATCAAAAGTATCATTCCACTGGTGGCACTACAAAAAGTGCCGTCTTCAGCCAATTATTTGTGCGGGCTACTTAATTTGCATGGCGCGCCGATCCCGGCAATTGATTTGAGTTTACTGCTGGCGCTAGAAAACCCTGACCAATACACCTTAGATACCGCCATCATCATTTGTCGAGGTGAGCCCGACTTAGGCTTAATCGTCACCGATGTCAGGGGTATCATTCCCTATATTGCCAATAATTACTATCACTACAGCGACGACAACCAAACCGAAACCCCGATTGTCGCCACATTATTTAATGACGAAGCCATCTCCTATATTCTCAGCATGGATTGGATTGTTGACAAGGTAGCCCTTCACCTTGTTCGTGCCTCCGAGCGAGCATGACCCCAGCCAACGCAGACTCGTCACTGGCATTAGCGCCATTTATCCGCCTTATTGGCGAACAAACAGGATTGGAAATCCCCCAGTATCAACAAAAACTGTTACGCCAAACGCTGCTTAAACTCGCCACTGAACAGGGTCTAACGGATCCCGCAGCCTTATTATCCCAGCTGCGGCAAAGTCGCCTAACCTCAGCCGCAAATTTGACCTCGCAAAGCAACATCGCTAAAACCAATCCATTATGGCAAACCTTGATCAATGCCTTAACCATTGGTGAAAGCAGCTTTTTTCGCGATAGCCAGCGGATCCACTTTTTAAAATCGTTTTATTTGCCTCAGTTAGTACAAAAAAAGCAGCAAGCCAATGATTTTAGACTCAGAATTTGGAGCGCGGGCTGTGCCCAGGGGCAAGAGTTGTATACCATTGCGATGCTGCTTGAGCCACTGCTGGGCAAACAAGAACCGTGGGAAATCGATTTGATTGGCACCGATATCAATAGCAATGAAGTTGCCGCGGCCATCAAAGCAGAATACTCATCTTGGCCGATGCGGGGTATGGAAACGTTTTATCAACGCTGCTATTTTTCCAAGCAAGCCAATCAACATTGGCAGCTGAATCAAGATATCAAAAAAAATAGCCGTTTTTTTGTCCTAAACCTCAAAGACCCGTATGTTTCTAACACCAATAACCCCATCACCGCTGTCGATTTGATTTTGTGTTGTAACGTCTTTATCTACTTTGCAGCAGAACATATACCTCCCGTGCTAAGTAAAATGGCCGACTGCCTTAATGTTGACGGCGCACTGGTACTGGCCGCAGCAGATTATCCATTTGACCAGATGGCGCAGAACTTCGAACTCAACACCATTGATAAATATCCTTACTTTGTCAAACGATCATCTTTAATTCCTGAATTTTACAATGGACAGCTTGAGGGACTAAGCACGGCTGCCAAAATAGACTTAATCGAATCCCAATGGCTCACCACCAAACAAACGCCTGCCCCCATCGCGGTAATTGATGTCAAATCACACATTGAACAACTGATGCAACACGGTCAATGGCTAGCAGCCATTGATGCCATCAAAAGGCTCTCCCCTCAAGTCGCCCGTCAGTTACCACTAGTGCGCCATCATGCCAATGCCTTGGCCAATATTGGCGACCTAACCGGGGCTGCTGGTCTTTGTCGCCAAGGGATCAGCCTATATCCGCAAGATCAGATACTGTATCTGCTCAGCGCACTGGCCTGCTCAGGTTTAACCCTAATCAATGATGCCAAATTGGCGCTAGACAAAGCGCTCTATATCGACCCCACGTTTATTGATGGCCACTACCATCTTGCCTTGTTGATGCTCAAACAAGGCAAAACCCGACAAGCCAAAGGTTGCTTTAAAACCGCGCTGAACCTCGCCAAACAACGCCCCGACCATGAAATGACCAGCCTCTATCCGCAAACCGATATGGCCGCTTTTAAAGACAGCTTACAAAAGGAAAACTTGAAATAAGAAGTTCGCTCAACTATACCTAACCTAAGGAACATGCGAGGAGGGATCCGCCGCCCATCACGATAAATGAAGACAAGTTGGCCAATGACAGAAAACGACGACACAGACCACCCCTTAAATCCATCTGATCATGATGAGCCACCCATACAACCTTTAATGCCCTTAATTGATGCCCAATCGTTGATGCCAACAGACGACAAAACCATGGCCAGCCTCCAGGCTCGCGCGCATAAATATGCACAAAACAATAGCGATCCTCATGCCGTCAATGATTTTGAGGATTACATTCGCTTTCGTCTGGGCGATAAAGAACGTTATGGCATTGCCTATCGTCATGTCGAACAAATCATTGCTGTTGAACGTTTAACCCATGTTCCGTGTACGCCAAAAACCATCGCCGGGGTGATCAACTGGCGAGGCCTGCTTTTGGCCGTGATTGATATCGGCGAATTTTTTAGTATTGGCGCCAGAGCACAGCGTAACCACCAGCAAAGCAGCATTATCGTGGTCAGCGACGGAAAGCTCACCGTGGGGATGCAAGTTGACGAAATTGAAGAGAATGGCCAATTTTCACCGAGCCAACTCGAAGCACCACTGGCCACAGGAGCTGTCACCAATATTGCTTTTGTTCAGGGCATTTACCAAGGCCGGATCACCCTACTTGATGTCGCCAGCATCCTGCAAGATCGGCAAATCATCATCAATAAAACCGAATCACTAATTTGACCATTTTGACGCCTAAGATTATGAGGACGCGACACCATGAGTGAGCACGACCTGTTATACCGAGACAAGCTCGACATAGATTCAGAACAACAACGCATTCGTAAAGCTTATCTTTGCTTTGAACGTGAGGATGCATTGTTACTGCAATCACTAGAACCCATGGTCCGTCAACATGCAGACAGCATGGTTGACCAGTTTTATGCTAATCTCAACAACTTCCCTGAGGCTCAAATATTAGTGGAGCAATCGGGATCAAGCGTCGACTCGCTTAAAAGAGCCCAGCGCAAATATCTACTCGAACTGTTCCAGGGCGATTATGGCGATAGCTATTTTGACGGTCGCTGCCGTATTGGTCAGGTTCATGCCCGAATCGGCCTGACGCCCCGTTGGTATCTTGGTGCCTACTCCGTCTACCTCGACAACCTGATCCCATTAGTTTGCTCAAAATTCCGCTTTAAACCTCGTAAACTCAATCAAGCGCTGTCGGCACTGAACAAGATTCTGCTGCTCGATCAGCAACTGGTGATGGATACCTATATCAGTGGCCTCACTGGACAACTTGATCAGACCCGGCAGTCACTAGAACTCAAAGTCGATAAATACAGCAACTTCATCCATAATGTCGCCGGAGGCCAGTTAACAGAGCGGCTAGACACCGAAGGTGACGACTCCCTTGCGCTGCTGGGCGAACGTTTAAATGAAATGGTCGAACGCCTCTCACTGATGGTCCAGCAAATGAAAACCTCCAGTGAAGATACCATGTCCACCCTGGAAGATTTAACGCACAGCGTCAATATCCAATCGACAGGCGCGGCAGAACAGGCAACCGCAGTCAACGAAACCACCACCACATTGTCGCAAATCAAAGCCACCTCCTACCAAACGCTGGAAAAAGCCAAACGTCTCAGTGAAATTTCAGAGCGCAGCCGCGAAGAAAGTGAGCAAAGCCTTAACGCCATGCAAGAGAGCATCAACAGCCTGTTTGATATCAAAGACAAGGTTCAGGGTATTGCCCAAACCATATTGGCCCTGTCGCAACAAACCCAGCAAATTGGTGAAATCACCGAAGTGGTCACCGGCTTAGCACAGCAACTGAAAATGCTCGCCCTTAACGCCTCGATTGAAGCCGCCAAAGCGGGTGAAGCAGGCAAAGGGTTTGGCGTAGTTGCCGCCGAAGTAAAAGAACTGGCCGAACAATCGCAGCAATCAACCGCTCAGGTGCAAAAAATCCTCCAAGACATCAGCCATGCCACCGACCGTGCCGTGATGGCCAGTGAAGAAGGCGGTAAAGGGGTTGAGGATGGCACCCGGTTAATGGAAAAAACTGGTGGCACCATCAACAAGCTGTTTAACGTCATCAAAGAAACCAACCTCGCCAGCCAGCAAATTGTTGCCGCGGTAGGCCAAGAAGCCGTCGGTATTCAACAAGTGTCGATTGCCATGAATCAAATCAACGACGTCACCGTGCAGTTTGTCGACTCTTCGAACAATACCGACGAAGCCACAGAAAAACTCAGGCAAAACGCCACCAAATTGGCCAATAGCATAGACGTATATACGGTAATAGACAGACGGAAGCAACATGGCCCTGAGTCCTGAGGTACTAAAACGGCTTCACGGCGTCTTTAACGACGAACTTGAAGAACAATCCCGTGCCATGATTGAGTCGTTACTACAGCTCGAACAAAGCCACAGCGATGATGCCCTGCGTCAACAGCTGATGGAGCCGTTATTTCGCGCTGGCCACAATATCAAGGGTGCAGCCAGTGGCGTACAACTGAAAAATATTGCCGCAGTGGCCCACCAGCTCGAAAGTCTTTTTACCCGAATCGGCAAAGTCAAAGGCCGGATAAGTCCCGCCTGTGTTGATTTTTGCCTCGAAAACATTGACCTAATTCGCCAGATGATGGCGGCTGAAAATAACGATACTCCCCTTGATGTCGACATGGCAAAACTGACCTACATGGCCGCCACCATCGAGGTCGAATTCAACCAAGATAACCCTACCCCCGAACCAACAAAAAAGCCAAGCCCAAGCCAGGACTCGGCCAGCGACAACCAGCAAGATTCAAATCCGTCCAGTTCACAGCCAGGTCCAGAGCCAGCAAGATTGGTGATGGACACTGAGGTCATTCGGATCAAAATGGATAAAATCACCCATATCGACAGCTTGTCCGAAGATATTCAGGTCGACAAAATGGCGATGGAGAACCATCTTGCCCGCCTGACGGCTGTCGGCCATGAATGCCAGTCACTGTCAGACCAAGTGAGTAACCTGGCGATGTCGGGTCATTTATCTGAACAACAATGGCAACATCAGTATCAACAACTTCAAGAGCAAAACCAAAACGCCATCAACCGACTTAACCAAGAAATTAAACGTTTTGTTGCTGATTTCAGAGTCAGCACCAACCAGCTTAATGCCCACAGCAACAGCCTGCAATCCAGCGTGCGGATGTTGCGTTTAGTGCCAGCATCATCTTTACTGCAAGGATTGGGCTTAGTAGTGCGAGACATCGCCAAAACATTGGAAAAATCGGTTCATTTCAGCGTTGTCGGCGAAGACATCGAAATCGACCGCACCGTACTCGAAGGATTAAAAGACCCGCTCACCCATCTGCTCAGAAACGCGATTGATCACGGTCTCGAAACCCCGGCCCAACGCCAAGCCGCCGGCAAAGATGCCACTGGCCGCATCGTGCTAGAATTACAACGTGATGGCAGCGAAATCGTGATTGAAGTCAGTGACGATGGTGGCGGCATAAACTTAGACAAAGTGCATGACCAGGCAATCAAAAACAAACTCTATACTGAAACTGAATTAGAATTCTTACCCGCTGAAGACCTGATTGATACCATCTTTATGCCTGGTTTTTCGACCAAGTCGATTATCACCGATATCTCTGGCAGAGGGGTGGGCATGGATGTGGTGGCACAAAGCTTAGTACGGCTAAAAGGCCAAATTAGCGTCAAAAGCGAAGCAGGCCAAGGCACTTGCTTTAGCTTACGGGTGCCGGTGACCATGGCAACAGAGCGGGGTTTGATGGTGCGTCTTGGCCACAGCCGCTATGTGATCCCAACGCAATCGATATTACGGGTGATGGAAATCAAACCCGATGACATCATCGAAGTCGAAGCCTGTCACACCATTTATCATGATAACAAACCGATGCCATTGTGTGATTTGGCTGAACTACTCGGATTGCCTGCTTCAAATAGCTATCGCGGACCACGCAGAACCGCCGACGAATCACAGCTGCCAGCACCAACACCGGTACCAACAATAACGGCAACGGCCATCGACAACACCTTATTACCCCTGGTACTGGTCTCCAAAGGCTGGAACACCGTTGCCTTTGTGGTCGATGAAATTGAGGGCGAAACAGAAGTTATCGTCAAACCATTGCAGCCACCCCTTATCAGCGTCGCAAACATCAGTGGCGGTGCCATTATGGGTGATGGTGAAATTGTCATGGTGTTGGATGCCAATGATATTGTCGAACATGGACTGAGCAAAAACGTGGCGCAACAAAGGTCGTTACATCAAGCCAGTCACGAAGAAAAACCTCGCCCTCGGTTGTTGATTGCCGATGACTCGATCACCGTGCGCACCTTGGAGCAAAACATCTTGCAGGCGCAGGGTTACGACGTCACCACCGCCGCAGATGGCAAACAAGCATGGGAATTGATTCAGCGCCAGCCCTTTGATTTAATCGTCACTGATATAGAAATGCCGCAAATAAATGGCTTTGAGTTGACCCGTTATATCAAGCAAAGCAATCAATATCAGCATATCCCCGTGGTCATGGTCACCTCTTTAGCACAAGAGCACGACAAGCAAAAAGGCATTGAAGTGGGCGCCAATGCGTATATTGCCAAAGGTCAATTTGAAACCAAAAGCTTGCTTGAAATCATAGCCCAGCTACTGCTGACCCATGGCATTGAGACGGCCTGAGGAAACGATGATGGCACCACCAATCAAGCTGTTACTAGCCGATGATTCTCCGCTATTTTGCCTATTATTGCAGGCCCTATTGGAAGCGGATCGAGATATCGCCATAATCGGCGTGGCCACCAATGGCAAAGAAGCCATCGAAATGAGTCAGCGCCTGCAACCCGACTTGGTCATTATGGATATCAATATGCCGATGATAAATGGCATCGAAGCCACTCGACTGATCATGGCCACCGCCCCAACGCCAATTATCATCACTTCAAATACCCCGACCATCGACCAAGATTTATCTTTTCGTGCCATTGAAGAGGGTGCCTTGTCGGTGATGGAAAAACCACAGGGTTATGCTCACCCCGGTGCAGAAAAAAACCATAACGACCTGCTCGACACCATCAAAGCCATGGCCGCGGTGCCGGTGGTAAGACGCCGCCTGCCCGGTCAGCCCCATTTCGCCTCCAGCGTTTTTGCTTGCGCTGGCCATTGCGCTAACAACGACGCTAACAACAGCGCAGTACCAGCAACACCACCAGCACTAACACCTCCACTAACACCTCCATTAACACCAGCCAATAAGTCTTATGAGCTTATCGCTATTGGTTGTTCAACTGGCGGACCACAGGCATTACTGCAAATCCTTTCCCCCTTGCCCACCTCTTTACCCGTGCCTATCGTAATTGTGCAGCATATATCGTCAGGATTTATAGAAGGTTTGGCTAAATGGTTGCAAAACCACACTCAGTTGCCGCTTCACATCGGCAAACACAATCAAATATTATTGCCTGGCAATATCTACCTTGCCCCTGATGAGCATCATTTGCTGATTGGTAAAACCACCACCACTGATGATCAGCCGCAATTACAGCTGCGTTTAAGCACCTCACCAGCGGTCAATCATGTACGGCCTTCGATTGATGTGTTATTTAACGCCATTGCCCAAGACAACACCATCAGCACCATCGCCATGCTGCTCACAGGCATGGGCAGTGACGGCGTTGACGGACTGACGTCGTTACATCAGCACAGTCGCAACTTTACTATGGTGCAAGATGAGCAAAGCGCAGTTATTTGGGGTATGGCAGGCACGGCTGTCGCACAAGGGGTGGTGGATAAGATTGTTGATTTAGAGCGGACGTCTAAGTATTTGTTGGGGTTGGTGATTTGAGGGAGTGGTTTGGGTTTTGGCGGGTACCCGAGCTTGTTTATGCAATTCGTGACACAGTGTGTCACGAATTGGGCTGAAACGACCAACAGAAAAATATTTATCCACTCTTAATCCATATCAATACGAAAACGAGGCACATTGCCCCTCGTTTTCAGCCGCTCTCCCATACTTTCGCAATTTGCGTACACAAATTGCCAGTCCTCTTGACATTATGTACATTTAAGGTTATATCTAACATTACTCGATTGATCAACTTTGGTAATAACATGTCCTTTGAAGATATAGACTTTTCTGATTATGAATCGATCCCTGTGCGAAAAGCTAGGGAAAGCCTTAGTGAAGTCATGACCACAGTTGCAGAAGCAAAGCAGCGTATATTGCTTACAAAACATGGAAAACCTGTTGTCGCTTGCGTTCCTTTAAATGATTTGTCTACCCTAGTGCAACACGATTTCTCTGAATTAAATGTATTTGCTGCCGCTCAAAGAACTGATACCAATATTGCAAAACCCGGTAGCACAACCAAAGAATTACGTGGAACATTGGCAGTTGAAAGCGAAACTAAAATAGACGAAACTTCGCAATATGAGCAACTGTCAACCCAATTTGCAACATTATCCAATCAAGTCCATGAGATGATGCTGAAATTTGATCGTTTGTATGAAACCCAACAACAAACAATGCAAACAAATCAACCAATCACGTCCTCTCTCCCCACCTCAAAACCTGTAGTCTGGATCAAAGATCCATTGATGAATGAGGTAAATGTTTTCAAATCAGTTGAATTCAGAGAGGGTGAATTACATCATTATGATTCAGGGCAAACAGTCAGTGTAGATTTAAAAGCTTGGAATAACCCCATATCAAGTTACCAACCAACCACCCGTACAGACGAAAAATAGTTGAAACCTTTTGTATCATGGCTAGTTGAAAGTCTTCTGTATGCGATCATCGTTGCTTTATTAGTCGCACTCACGCTATGGGCATTTGCTCAATGGCCATTTCCTGTAAAAATGGCCCTCCTGATCACAACCTTTATTTTTCTCTTGCGTACCCTGTATTCACCTGATTATATGATGCGACGTTTAGCAGTAAAACTCATCCCGCTGCTATTACTGTCCATTAATAACGGCTCCATCATAGTAAAAGCCATTGAAATAACCTACGGCGCCATTAACAACGCCAAACCATTGCCTATAGATATAAAACAATCCATTGAATCCTTACTATCTTATTTAGGTAACCCAGATTATACAGGCTTGATATTGGCCGCCATTGTGATTTTAGCCCTTGGCGAGCTTATCCTTAACAGTGCAATACTTGAGGGCCTATTTCATCGCAAAAAAGAAAGTTACTTAAGTCTCACCAAAGAAAACTTTCCGGATGGCGGCTTATTCAAGTCTCAACATAGAAAAAACACGCTTACTGTAAAATTCAAAGTAGCTGTCAAAGGAATAAAAAATGAAGGCTTTGAATTTCCATCACTAAAAGCTCAAGAGTTAACGATTTATTGCCTTGGGATTATCTCTTTTAAGCCACAAATCACACGCTTTAGCGGCAGAATCAAGCCAGACAACGTAACCGCCTTTGTTGATCTCAACGGCAACCCAAACAGCACTGTCAGCATTGAATATTCGCTCGACATCAGTAGCAGATACTTTGTTCTATGGGGGGTAGTCAAAACATTAAAAAACGGCGAACATTTTTTGGTAAGATTTACTGATTCGGCAAATACACAATACGATCTGATTTTTTAAGGTTAATCGGCAATCAAGGCAAAGTTAAAATCAATTCTTGAGCGCCTTTCAAAACAGTCACTATTACAGTTTTACCCAAATATTTAGCAGCGTACCGCTCGTTACCACCGCTGTCATTATCAATATAAACAAGCGATTTTTTTTGCATCTCAATAGCTCTGCTCAACTTTTCCTCAACACTTTCAAAAACGATATCACGAACGCCTCTACTTCGTAGCTGTTGAAATAATGCTTCAAACTGCTTTTCCTGGCTGTCATCAAGCCGAACCGTGTATCCCATCTTAATCCCCTAAAATGGATAGGTAATAAGAACTATCAGAGTACGCTGTTGCAGACAACGTTCTGGGTAACAAATATTGCGTCTGACACTCTAACGGTTAAGAGTATCTATTTCAATAATTTTCTATATTTTAGCCAAACGGGCTACAAAAATTTACATTATAGATATATTATCCAATGGAGATATGGAGACAGAAGAGGATGTATTTGACTATTTCATTGTTCAGGATTACACGGTTGCTATCATACTGACTATGCACCACCGCCTGAATACTTGCTTTGCCTTTCAAGCCATAAAATGAATAAAAGACGCAGTGCGTCTTTTTTTCATCGTGGTTTAATCATTCAGATCAAAACTGCTCAGCATCCAGCTTAAACAGCAAATCACTGCCAGATTTAATCGACGCTTCCAAAGAATGAATACGCGGTAAAACCCGACCAAAATAATAACGAGCGGTATCAAGTTTGGTCTGATAAAACTCAGTATCTCCAGATTGACCTTGCTGCGCCGCTTTGGCCATTTTTGCCCACATATAGGCATATGACACATAACCGCAAACATGCAGATAATCGACCGATGCTGCACCAATTTCGTTAGGGTTTGTTGCTGCGTGTTCTAACACCCACTGAGTCAGCGTGGCCAGTTTCTCAACCGCTTCACCTAATGGACGAGTAAACTCAGCCATTTCTGCTGTGTTGTTCTCAGCAATAAATTGGCCAATTTCAGCACCATAAATCTTGATGAATTCGCCACGGTTAGCGGCCACTTTACGGCCCATCAAATCCAGCGCCTGTATACCATTGGTGCCTTCATAAATCTGGGTGATACGAACATCACGAACCAACTGCTCCTGACCCCACTCACGAATAAAGCCATGACCACCAAAAATTTGCTGACCGGCAACGGTAATATCCAGACCCATATCGGTCATAAACGCTTTAGCGATGGGTGTTAACAGCGCCACCAGCTTGTCGGCATCGGCACGTTCTTCAGCGGTATTGGCATATTTGGCAATATCCAACTGTTGCGCAACATAGGTTGAGAATGCACGACCACCTTCGGTGATGGATTTCATGTTTAACAACATACGACGAACATCTGGGTGATGGATGATAGGATCCGCCGCTTTTTCAGGTTCTGCTGCGCCAGTTAAAGAACGACTTTGCAATCGGTCTTTGGCATATTCAACCGCATTTTGATAAGAGCGATCAGAACAACCCAAACCCTGAATACCCACACCCAAACGTTCGTAATTCATCATCACAAACATCGCCGCCAGACCTTTGTTGACTTCGCCAACCAGAAAACCTTTGGCACCGTCAAAGTTCATGACGCACGTGGCCGATGCGTGGATCCCCATCTTATGTTCGATAGAACCACAGCTCAACGAGTTGCGCTCACCGAGGTTACCGTCATCATCAGCCATGATTTTAGGCACCAAAAACAATGAGATACCACGCGAACCCGCAGGGGCACCCGGTAATTTGGCCAAGACCAAATGAATGATATTCTCAGCCAAGTCATGCTCGCCGCCAGTAATAAAGATTTTATTACCAGTGATAGAATAACTGCCATCGCCATTATCTTCGGCTTTAGTACGAATCATACCAAGGTCAGTACCTGCGTGGGCTTCGGTCAAACACATACTGCCAGACCAGACGCCTGAGTACATGTTGGGCAAATATTTGTTTTTCAGTTCATCGCTACCATGGGCAATCAAAGATAACGCAGCGCCTGAGGTTAAACCTGGATATAAAGAAAAAGACACATCAGCGGCGCACAAAAGCTCTTCATATTGCACCCCAATGGTTTTTGGCATACCCATGCCACCAAAATCAGCATCACCGGTTAACCCAACCCAACCGCCTTCGGCGACTTTGGCGTAAGTGCCTTTGTAAGAGTCTGGAGTGGTTACTTCGCCATCTTTCCAGCTTACCCCTTGCTCGTCACTGATGCGGGCGTTAGGGGCGATTTCGTTTTCCACCAGCTTGGCCGCTTCTTCCAAAATCGCGTGGGCAGTGTCGTTATCAATCACACCTGCTAATTTGTCACTACGCTGCCAAAACTGATCGGCTTGCATAACTTCATTGAGAATAAATTGAATGTCTTTAAGTGGTGCGCGGTATTCGGCCATGATGCCTCCAAAAATGTAACTTGACTGGTTGAGGTTCGCGCCTCAATCCGTCCTAGGATAAATAAAAGATGATTAATACGGACATTTTAAACACTTGTTTGAATTTAGATCAACTGTTTTTTTAAACGCTTGTTTGAATTTACTTATCAACTTTGATAAATCTAGATTCTAGACGCTTTTAAACTCTTTACCAATTTGGATGTTGCAATGCCAACCGCGCTTGATTAACTATAGGTAAAGTGGTGTTTTTTGCCATACGTATCTGATTTGGCCTAATTTGAATAGTAAACTATCAATAAACCTTATTATTATAACAAATATAATAATAATTGAATTAATTCCCCCAGAAACAACAAAAAACATGGCAAAATAAAGATAATAGATGTTCTAAATGGTCACAAACCACATAAAGCATAACACCCAATTAATAGAGAACAAAAGTTAAGCTGGTGATCAAAACAAGTTTTTTGTTACCAGATCAGCATTTTGTGCCTCGACCAGGGTGTTCATTTTTAGTATCATCAGTGAACTCTTTTGGTAACAAATAACTGAATAAAGACAAGGCTAACCATCAATGAGAATCAATTCTGTCATGCTGACCAACTTTCGTTGTTTTGAACAGCAAACATTCAGCTTTGATCAGCGTGCCACCGTCATTATCGGCAATAATACCACTGGTAAGTCAACGATTCTGGAGGCTTTAGCCGTATCCATGGGAGGCTTTTTATTGGGCATCCCCAATAGCTTTGCAGGTGTCACTAAAAAAGCTCATACTAGGAATATTGATAACCAAGATATCCGACGTTTTTTTGCCAAAGATCAAGAAGTCGTTTCAGTTGAATATAAAACCCCCTCCATCATTGAAACTCACGGCTCGCTACCAGGTATCGAGCAACCATTACAATGGCGCAGACAGCTGAAAAAACTCGGCGGTAGAGCCGATAATTCCGAATGTAACAAAGTATCCAATGCTGCCAAAAAATGCTATGAACAAGCCACTGAACAGGGCAATACCACCCTGCCCGTTTTAATTTATTATGGTACTGGTAGATTATGGGCGGGACAAAACACCAACATAGATAAATTGGCTGAAACCAATACCGCGCTTGGTTATTATTACAGCCTTAAGCCAGATGCTCAAAACAAAATTTTAATGCCATGGCTGGCTAAAATGGACAGGATCGCTTGGGAAAGAAAACAAACACCAACCATTTTACAAGCCGTTTATGATGCCATTATTGAGCTGATCCCAGGTACCACCAAATGTTATTATTCCTCAGAATACAATGAGCTAACATTAGAATTTGGTAGTAAAAAATTCCCTTTCTCAAACTTAAGTGATGGTCAGCGTAATGTTGTCTCACTGGTTGGAGATTTAGCCATGCGATGTGCCCATTTAAATCAACATCTTGGTATTGAAGCAGCTAAAAGCTCTCCGGGAGTTGTGTTAGTCGATGAAATCGATGCCAATATTCATCCAAGCTGGCAAAAGAATTTAATACCTAATATAGTAAAATACTTTAGTAATATTCAATTTGTGTTCACCACTCATTCGCCATTTATTGTGCAATCAGTCAGTGAAGGCAAAATAATTAATCTCGACGATAGCCATAGCTATGAATCCCCGGCCAATGGATGGGATAAAAGTGTCGAAGAAATCAGCATTGATATCATGGGGCTGGATACTGTACGTAGCAAAGATTTTGACGAAATGACCCAAACTGCCCAAGACTATTATGCTCTGCTTAATCAGGGGGCGAATGATACTAGCGAAGCGGTTGTCAATCTGGCCGAAAAGCTGGATTATTATGAACAGTATTATGCCAAACAGCCTGCCTATGTCGCGATGTTAAAAGCGCAACGTAGAGAAAGAGGATTATAACATGAGGCCAGTACAACGCCCTAAGGCCCCAGCAATAGAATACAAAACTTATCAGTCATATTTAACACCGCTCTTAAACGCATTTGGTCAGCATTGCTCCTATTGTGAAAGACTTGAAAAGCTGGACGTTGAGCATGTGGTACCAAAATCAAAACTAGCGGGCAAAGACTTAACGCTCCAGTGGAGCAACTTACTCTTAGGTTGTGCCAGATGTAACCGGGATTTTAAGAAAAATATAAACGATAACAGAGATAACCATTTATGGCCGGATGAAGCCAATACATTTTTGGCCTACCGCTATTTTACTGATGGTCGGGTAACCGTTGCACCACAGTTAAGTGCCATTGAACAGCAAAAAGCCCAAAACACCCTAGAGTTAGTCAAACTCGATGATGGCATTGAGCTGCAAAATGTACTCAACATACACAGACGAACCCAGTTTAAAATTGCCAATATCGCTTTACGTGCTTATATTAATGGTCACCAGACTTTACAGGAAATATTAGTGCAAGCCATCTATGCTTGGTCTGTATGGGTGACCGTATTTAACTATG
The DNA here is from genome assembly GCA_047617105.1 of Phenylobacterium sp. GTDB lineage: Bacteria > Pseudomonadota > Gammaproteobacteria > Enterobacterales > Alteromonadaceae > JABSOG01. Next base: position 40,704 of record JBLGCB010000016.1, read on the forward strand.
ACAACAAACAACGGTTGTACCTTGCATAACTGTGCCACATTTACGCAGCTTTCATCAGCCGTTTAGGTAAATCAGTAAGCTTAAACATCCGTCTCATATTTCTTGAATACTTGTCTGAATTCGCTTTATTGTTTTGCTCTTCTTTAAGGACCTCTTTTGCATCTATATCCGCAAACCTCTTACCCAAACTATCCGCACCCTTGAGTAAAATCTTCATGTAATCTGCATTTTTCAAATTTCTGACCAGCGGAGTATCTGCAAGCATACCGACCAGCGCTTTGCTTAGTGAATGCTGCCCACTCTTTTTACGTCTGTCGCGCTTCAAAAATCGAAATGTTTGTTCCATCATATTGTTGGTTCGTTGTGGCTGGAGCATGAT